>NZ_JAYWYX010000023.1:0-58378 GCF_048147925.1 Acinetobacter sp. 226
TATGACAATTTTATATACTCCATAAACCCTTTAAATTAATTAGGTGGTTTATGTCGCACTTCAAGTTTTACTCTGCCAAGTTTTAAGTAAAGATTTGAGTGTGGTGAGAACTTCTCTATTGAGGGACTATAAAGAAGAAGAAATTAGAAATAAGCTTCATAGAATGGCAAATGGGGGAGTTGAATTAACACCATATAATTTTAGTTTTAATTATTCTTTGAACAAAGAAAAATCTAAAAAATTAGATTTCAAAGTAGTGCCTAACTCACTGCCACCTACAAATATTCATGTTGTTATCGGTGGAAATGGAGTAGGAAAGACAACTTTTTTAAATACTATCTTAAGAGAATACTTCGAAGGAAATAGTGAGTATTCAATAACATACCGTTCTAATTTAGACGTATTATTGAATTTAGTAGTAGTTTCATATAGTCCCTTTGATAGATTGTTTAAAGATATTGATCAGCATAAGATTCATTCAAAGTATTATTCTTATATAGGTTTAAGAGAAGATCCAACGGTCCATAAAACAGAAAATTATAAGAATATTACTAGTACTAACAAGGATTTTATTATTGCGCTATTAAAGTGTAAATTTTCAGAGATTCTGAGGAAAAAGTGGTTGAATTTGATAGAGATTCTTGAAATTGATGGTTATTTTGCTAATAGAAACTTATCAAAACTTATGGATGATGTTGATACATCTATTCTGAAGAAAGAGAATTTTAATATTAATAATTTAACTGCTTCTGAAGTAGAGGACATCTTAGAAAAAAACCAGAAATTGATAAAAAAATTTAATGATTTTAGTAGTGGTCATAAAATTATTTTGTTGAGTTTAACAAAGCTAGTTGTTGAAGTAATCGAGAAATCATTAGTAATTTATGATGAGCCAGAGACATATTTACATCCTCCTCTAATTTCTGCCTATATTCGTGCTTTGTCATGGTTAATGATAGATAGAAATGCAGTAGCGGTTATTGCAACACATTCTCCTGTGATTTTACAAGAAGTTCCAAAAAAATCAGTCTGGATTATTTCAAGAGAGGGTGATGAGTTTGGAGCTGATCGTCCTCCCATTGAAACATTTGGTGAAAGTGTTAGCACTTTGACTAAAGAGGTTTTTAATCTCAGAAGCAAGAAAAGTGGTTTCTATACATTACTTGAAGATATTACAAAAAAAGTCTTTGATGAACATTCAAATTTAAACTTAAGTCAGCTCTATGATTTGGTAGTTGAGAAATTTAATGGTGAAGTAGGAGATGAGGCACAAAGCATAATAATTTCACTTATTAATAAAATTAAAAAAGAGAAAGTTTAATGTTCAAGAAGCCATTACCTGATTTTACTATTCAAGACACTTATCCTGTATGTATCAACTATATTGACGATGCAGGTATTAAGCAATATATGGCTGATATGCAAGACCATGTTTATTCTCAAAGTGAAAAATATTTAGACTTAATTCATCAATCTAAATTAGAAGAATTAGATATACTAACTATATTTAATATACCTAGAGATGCTAATGGTAAAAGAAATAAAACTCATGAAAATAATTGGTTTGTAAAATTATATAAATATTATTTCAGTAAAAATGAACAAAAATATGTAGATGCTAATCAATTTTATAACCGCATAAAACTTGATGGGGTTGTTAATAATAATAGTAAAAGGTGTTGCTATTGTAATAATAACAAAATTGAGGTTGTGGATCATTTTCTACCGGAAAGTAAATATATCTTCTTAGCAGTAAATCCAATCAATTTAGTTCCTGCATGTGAAGAGTGCAATGACAATAAACTTGCTTATAGTCCTAGCAGGACAGAACCGGTTTTAGTGCACCCATATTTTGATGTTATAGATAATATTAGTTGGTTAGATGTAAAAATTGCTGAAAGAGTGGAACTTAAGGATGAAAAAAAATATATCTATGTGTTCGAATATTTCGTCAAAGACTTAGCTGAATGTCCTATAGATATTCAGCGAATTAAAAAAACTTTTGAAAAACTTAAGATTAACGACAATATCACTTTTGATGCACAAAATTTTTTTAATACAGAGTTAATTTACGATTTAAATGATCCTGAGGAGCTTGGTGAGTTAACTGATCAAGCTTTAGCTTTGCATTTTAGTAAAAGATCTCAAAAGTTGATTGTACAGGGCTATGGTGTAAATCATTGGAAAGTAGCTTTATATAAAATGTTATCTAATTTTTCAAATTTTTCATATTTTAAAGAAAACCCGCTTTAAAGCGGGTTTTTTTTCAAAACTGATTAAATTAGCCAATCAATTTCTTCATCAATTCATTTACTTGAGCAGGGTTCGCTTTACCCTTAGACGCTTTCATCACTTGACCAACTAGACCGTTGAAAGCTTTCTCTTTACCAGATTTATACTCTTCAACCATTTTCTCATTCGCAGCAAGCACGTCTTTAATAATCGCTTCAATTGCACCTGTATCAGTTTCCTGTTTCAAGCCTTTTTCAGCAATAATCTCGTCTGCAGTTTTGCCTTCTTCCCACATAAAGCCGAACACTTGTTTTGCAATCTTGCCGCTAATGGTGTTGTCGACAATACGCGCGATCATGCCGCCAAGTTTTTCACTCGACACAGGAGAGTCAGCAAGGTCTAAGCCGGCTTTATTTAAAGCACCAGAGAATTCGCCCATTACCCAGTTTGCCGCAATCTTACCTTGTGCAGCACCGCCAGCAGCTTTAACAACATCTTCATAAAACTCTGACATTTCACGAGTCAATGTAAGAACGTGAGCATCGTACTCAGTCACACCAAAGTCCGCCACGAAACGTGCACGGCGTGCAGCAGGAAGCTCAGGCATGGTTGCTTTAATGGCTTCGATTTGCTCATCAGCAATCACCACAGGCAACAAGTCTGGGTCAGGGAAGTAGCGGTAATCGTTCGCTTCTTCTTTAGAACGCATTGAACGCGTTTCCATCTTTACAGGGTCGAACAGACGCGTTTCCTGATCAATGGTGCCATCCCAGTCCAGAATTTCCATCTGACGCTCAATTTCAACATTGATCGCCTGTTCAATGAAACGGAATGAGTTCAGGTTTTTCAATTCACAACGTGTACCGAAGGGTTGACCCGGACGACGTAAAGACACGTTACAGTCACAACGGAACGAACCTTCCGCCATGTTACCGTCGGAAATACCTAACCAGCGCACAAATGTGTGAATCGCCTTGATATAAGCAACCGCTTCTTCAACCGAACGCATATCTGGTTCAGAAACAATTTCAAGTAGTGGCGTACCGGCACGGTTTAAATCGATACCAGACATGCCTTCAAACTGGTCATGAATCGATTTACCCGCATCTTCTTCGAGATGCGCACGGGTTACGCCAATGCGTTTAACCGTGCCATCTTCAAGCTGGATGTCGATATGACCCAAGCCCACAATCGGGTTGTCCATCTGGCTAATCTGGTAGCCTTTTGGAGAGTCCGGATAGAAGTAGTTTTTACGTGCAAACACAGACGCCTGGTCGATGTAAGCATCGATACCCAGACCAAAGCGAATCGCAAGATCAACCACTTCTTTGTTCAATACCGGCAATACGCCCGGCATGGCTAAATCAACCAGGCTGGCTTGGGTGTTTGGATCATTACCGAATACAGTCGATGAGCCCGAGAAAATTTTGGTATTGGTGGCAAGCTGAGTGTGAATCTCGATACCAATAACGACTTCCCAACCATCAATCAGGTTGGATTTTGGTTTAGCCGATTTTTGAGCTTGAGCCATTATGCGTTCTCCTCAGCAATTGCAGCGCGTTTTGTATGCCAATCGGTGGCCTGTTGATACTGGTGTACCACAGACAACAATTGCGATTCTGACCAGTAATTCCCAATCAGCTGTAAACCAACTGGCAAGTTGTTCTGGTCAAAACCGACAGGCGCGTTAATCGCAGGAAGACCTGCCAGGTTTACCGCAAGCGTATAAATATCGCCCAGGTACATTTCAACTGGCGTTAAATCCGCACCAATTTTATAGGCAGTCGTTGGCGCAGAAGGTGCTGCGATGACATCGACAGATTCAAATGCTTTGAGGAAATCTTGCTGGATCAGGCGGCGTACTTTCTGTGCTTTTACATAGTAAGCATCGTAATAACCTGCAGACAGGGCATACGTACCAATCAGGATACGGCGTTGCACTTCTGCACCAAATCCTTCTGAACGTGAACGCTTGTACAGGTCCATCAGGTCCACCGGGTTTTCTGCACGGTAGCCATAACGCACGCCGTCATAACGTGACAGATTCGAAGAGGCTTCAGCAGGCGCGATCAGATAGTAAGTCGGCACATAGCTTTCTGTCATATCGAGATCAATCTCAACCAGAATTGCGCCCATGTCTTCCAGTTTTTTTAAGGATTCTTCAACCCGTGCTTTTACGTCTGCATCCAGACCTTCCACATTGAAGTATTGCTTTGGAATACCGATGCGCAAACCTTTTACAGATGTAGCATTCAGATTTGCCACATAGTCATCAACGTCTTTGTCCATTGAGGTTGAATCTTTGGCATCATGACCTGCCATTACGTTCATCAGGTAAGCACAGTCTTCTGCCGAACGCGCCATCGGACCGCCTTGATCCAGTGATGATGCATAAGCAATCATACCGAAACGCGATACACGGCCATAGGTCGGTTTAAGGCCGGTGAGGCCACAGAATGACGCAGGTTGGCGAATAGAACCACCAGTATCAGTACCAGTTGCAAATGGTGCTAAATCCGCTGCCACAGCTGCTGCAGAGCCACCAGAAGAACCGCCAGGGACATGACCCAAGTTCCAAGGGTTAGCCGTTGCGCCGTAATATGAGTTCTCAGAGGTCGAACCCATCGCGAATTCGTCCATGTTCACTTTACCTAAAGTGACCAGGCCCGCAGCTTTGCCTTTCGCTACTACGGTTGCATCGTAAGGAGAGATAAAATTGTCCAGCATTTTAGAACCGGCAGTGGTCTTGATGCCCTGGGTACAGAAAATGTCTTTGTGGGCAACTGGCACACCAGTCAGGGCAGAGGCATTGCCAGCTTTGATTGCAGCATCGGCAGCATCAGCTTCAGCCAACGCCTGTTCAGCAGTTACTGTCACATAAGCCTTGACCTGTGCATCAATTTTTGCAATGCGCTTTAAGTAGTGTTCAGTCAATTCGCGAGATGAAAACTGGGCATTTGCCAGACCTTCACTAAGTTCACGAATGGATAAGCGGTGTAAATCTGTCATGAGAAATAATTCTTTACGTTTAATTTAATAAAAAGAATGAACTGGGTAGTAATTACTCAATCACGCGCGGTACGAGGTACAAGCCATCCTGAACAGCTGGTGCAACTGCTTGGTATTGTTCACGATGATTGGTTTCGGTAACCACATCATCACGTAGCGGCTGAGGGTGGTCGAAAGGGCTTTTCAGGGGTTCAACACCATCGGTATTGATGCCTTTCAGGGTTTCCATCATGCCTAAAATTTTATTTAAACTTTGAGCATATTCAGCAGATTGCGTATCATTGAGAGATAACCGTGCAAGGTTGGCAATAGCTGAAACTGTTTCTGCACTTAAATCTGCAGAATGCTGTGCATCCGATGTAGACATAATATTACCTAATCAGTATTAAAAAAATTCAAATTATCATGCGTTATGATAAGCGATTGACTTGTCCAAATCATCACATTTAGTTAAAGTGGCCACCTTGCGTCCATATAAAGTTTAACTGAGAACGTCCCCGTGATTCTAAAACGACTAATAGGCTTGTTTTCGCCCGATCTTGCCATTGATTTAGGTACAGCAAATACACTTATTTATGCGCCAGGACGAGGCATTATATTAAATGAACCGACGGTTGTAGCCATCCGTCATAGTGGTTCACATAAAATTGTTGCGGCAGTCGGTCTTGAAGCGAAGCAAATGCTAGGTCGTACCCCAGCCAATATCTCGGCGATCCGTCCGATGAAAGACGGTGTGATTGCGGATTTTGAAGTCACTGAGACCATGCTGAATCAGTTCATTCGCAAAGTACATGAAAACCGTTTATTTACTCCGGCACCGCGTGTCGTGGTCTGTGTGCCATGTAAATCGACCCTGGTTGAGCGCCGTGCCATTCGTGAAGCCGTGTTTAATGCGGGCGCACGTGATGTGCGTTTAATCGAAGAGCCAATGGCAGCAGCGATTGGTGCAGGGATGCCAGTCGAGCAGGCTTGTGGTTCGATGGTGGTTGATGTGGGCGGTGGTACCACTGAAATTGCAATTATCTCGCTGCAGGGTTGTGTTTATGCCGATTCTTTACGTATTGGCGGTGATGTATTTGATGAGCAGATCATTAACTATGTGCGTAAAGCGCATGGCTGTGTGATCGGCGAAACCACGGCTGAAGTGATCAAAAAAGAAGTGGGTATGGCGTTGCCAGATGAAGGCGCTAAACCGCTTGAAATTGAAGTTCGTGGCCGTAACCTCGCAGAAGGTGTGCCTCGCGCAATCGTGGTTAATTCTGACGAAGTTACCCAAGCCATTTCTGATCCATTGCAAAATATCGTTGCTGCGGTGAAATCGGCACTAGAACACACGCCTCCTGAGCTTTCTTCGGACATTGCCGAACGCGGTATCGTGTTAACCGGTGGTGGTGCATTGCTGCGTAACCTGGACAAGCTGCTGGCTAAAGAAACCGGTTTGCCTGTTGTGGTTGCAGAAGATCCACTGTCTTGTGTGACACGCGGTGGCGGCAAGGTCCTCGAATTTTTCGACAACCCAAATCATGACATGTTATTCGTAGGCTAAGAAAAGGATCCGGCGGGTGCAAGCACATCTGTTTTCTCGACAACCGCCATCTTTTCGCTCTTTTATCATTGCATTGGTGACATGCCTGGTGGTGCTTTTCTTTGATTGGCGCATGCCACATGTTGTTCAACCTGCAAGGGATGTCTTGTACGCTGCTTATAATCCTATTTATGCGGTGGCCAGTTATCCGGTATTGTCGCGAGAGTGGTTAAATCAACAAACCAAGTCTGAAGCTCAGTTGCGCCGGGAAAATACCGCGATGCAGGCCGAGCTGTTACAGGCACAGGTACGCTTACAAAAAATCTCTGAACTTTCTGCCGAAAATACCCGTTTGCGCGGTCTATTGGACACACCGCTAATCATTGATGGACGTATCGAAATTGCGGAAGTGATTGGCACCGATGCCGATCCATTGCGGCATATTATCGTGATCAACCGGGGTGCTAAAAGCCAGCTAAAAGTCGGGCAAACGGTACTGGACGACAAGGGTATCATGGGACAGATTATCAATGTCTATCCTCATAGTAGCCGGGTCATGCTGCTGTCTGATAAAGAGCATTCACTGTCAGTGCGTCTGGAACGTACGGGCATGCGTGCCATTGTCTCGGGCACAGGTGATCTGGGACGTTTGAAAATGGAATATGTGCCGACCAGTGCCAATATCAAGGTCGGTGAAAAAGTCTATAGTTCGGGCTTGGGACAACATTTTCCGGCAGGTTATCTGGTGGGGCAGGTGTCTAAAGTACAACGGCATAATTCCGGAGAGTTTGCCCAGATTGATGTCACACCTGCCGCCCAGCTGGCCGGTGGACATCACGTGGTGGTGTTATTTTCCGATTCATTAGCGATGGAGCAACCGCATGTCAATCGCTAGGATGAAGTCTAGAAAGCATCGTGATCCTTTAATGGCTATTGTCATTTCGGTGATTGTAGCTTCCATTTTAATGGTCTATCCACTTTCCTATAATCTCTCGGGCTGGCGTCCGCTGTTCATGCTGATGATCATGCTATTCTGGGTGCTGTGCCAGCCAACCTGGTGCGGAATCTGGTTTGCCTTCGGCACCGGTATTTTTATGGATTTGCTGCTAGATGCCCCCTTGGGTCTGAATGCACTCAGCTTTATCATTATCGCCTTTTTAGCCCGTTTTCTGACCCGCGAACGCCGTATCCTGACCTTCAATAATCTCTGGGTGATTATGGGGCTGGCGATTGTGGCGTATTTGCTGATAATCTTTTTTGCCCAGATTATGGCCGGGATGCAATTTTCTTTTGCACGGCACTGGATTCCGATGCTCACCAGTATTCTGGTCTGGCCAGTAATTTATTATATGCTGAAAAAATGGCGCATATAGTTCTAGCTTCCAGCTCACCACGACGTCGCGAGTTGTTACAGCAACTCGGGCTACAATTTGATATTTATAGTCCAGAAATTGACGAATCGGTACAAGAGGGCGAGACAGTCGCTGCTTATGTCGAGCGTCTGGCACGAGCCAAAGCGGATGCCGTGGCCGAACGCTATCCGGATGCCATCATTATTGCTGCGGATACCAGTTTAGGGGTCGATCAGGAGATTCTGGGCAAACCTGAATCTAAAGAACATGCGATTGAAATATGGACAAAAATCTCTGGTCGATGGCATGATGTGTATAGTGGCGTCTGTGTTCGTACAAAGTGTGAAAAATACAGTATAGTGGTGCGTACACAGGTCGAATTTCAAATCCTGAGCGCTGCAGATATGGAAAGTTACTGGGCGACAGGTGAGCCTTTGGGTAAAGCCGGGGCTTATGCAATTCAAGGAATTGCTGCACGTTATATTCCAAAAATACAGGGCAGTTATTCCAATGTGGTGGGCTTGCCCTTATATGAAACAGTACAGTTATTACAGACGGTTAAGGCACTAAATTAACTGCTGAAAAAGAATTCTTATAATGTTTTGAGTGTATTTATGTCTGACGAGTTGTTGATTAACGTCACACCGATGGAATGTCGGGTCGCGTTAATTGAAAACGGCACGGTCAATGAACTGTTTGTCGAGCGTACCGCCAAGCGTGGTCTGGTAGGAAATGTCTATAAAGGAAAAGTGGTGCGGGTTTTACCCGGGATGCAGGCCGCTTTCGTAGATATCGGACTCTCGCGTACTGCATTTTTGCATATCAATGATATGGTCTGGCCACGCAATCAGCCAACCCCGAATGTTTTTGAGCTACTGCAACCGGGACAGACCCTCACTGTTCAGGTCATGAAGGATATGCTCGGTACCAAAGGCGCACGCCTGTCTACTGACCTGTCTATTCCTTCACGCTATTTGGTCTTGATGCCATATGGCAATCATATTGGGGTATCGCAACGGATTGAATCCGAAGAAGAGCGTAATCGTTTGCGTTCTATCATTGAGCGGATTCAGGTGGAGCACAAGCTGCCGGGCTCAGTGATTGTGCGTACTGCGGCAGAAGGGATTGAAGAAGAAGCCATCGCGCAGGATATGGCTTATCTGGCCAAACTCTGGGAATACATCCAGCGCAAGCAAAAGATTATTGCGGTACCTTCTTTGATTTTTGAAGAATTGCCTTTACCGCAACGCGTCATTCGGGATCTGGCTAATGAAGAAACGGCCAAAATTTATGTAGATTCACGAGAGATTCATGCCAAGTTGCAGGAATTTGTCGAAGAATTCGTTCCGAACATGAAAGACCGTTTGCTGCATTATCCGGGGGAGCGGCCTATTTTTGACTTGTATAATGTCGAAGAAGATCTGCAGAAGGCATTGCAAACTCGTGTCGCATTGAAGTCTGGCGGTTATCTGATGATTGACCAGACTGAAGCCATGGCTACGATTGATGTCAATACCGGCTCTTATGTTGGTGGCCGTTCGCTGGAAGACACTGTCTTTAAAACCAATATGGAAGCAACGCAGGTTATCGCACGTCAGTTACGTTTGCGTAATCTCGGTGGCATTATCATCATTGATTTTATTGACATGCAGGAAGCGCAGCATCGTGAAGAAGTGATGAAACAGTTTGAACGTATGCTGGAACGTGACCATGCCAAAACCAAGATTACTCAGGTGTCAGAACTGGGCCTGGTGGAAATGACCCGGAAACGGACCCGTGAATCGCTGGAGCATCTGCTGTGTGAGTCTTGTCCGACTTGTCAGGGGAGGGGGTATGTCAAAACAGCCGAGTCAGTATGTTACGAAATATTCAGGGAAATTCTACGCTATGCCCGTGCTTATGAGTCACAGAGTGGCTTTACTGTTGTCGCGCATCCAGCTGTTATTGATCGCTTGTTAACAGTGGAAGCGCCGGCTGTTGCTGATCTGGAGCATTTTATTAATCGCGTGATTAAGTTCCAGGTGGAAAATCTCTATACGCAAGAGCAATACGATATCATTCTCAGCTGAAATTGTAACAGAATATCGTTAAACACTTGTTACATCTGAAATTTTACAATGGGGCCTTTATTTACAATACTAGATGCATGAATTAGCCAAAGCCGTTTCTCCCAGTTTCAGGCTTAGCAAAAGGAGTGTGTGATGAATATGAGTAAAGCAGTAATCAATAAAGGCCTAAAACACGTATTAGAACCAAAGACTGTACATGCAGGCTATATCGTAGATGAACGCGGTAATGAAGTTCAGATTACCGCGAGTATGATTCGTAATGCCTGTCATCAATTACTGCAACAGTGCCGTACCATTAAAAGCTGATGACCTTGGTTTCGGGTTTCTAAGCGGGCAAAAATCATTTGAAGAGATTTTCTTCTACCTAGGAAAATCCTCCAAAAATTCTAAAAAAATCAAAAAGATTTAAAAAATAAAGAAAAGGGACCAATCTGGTCCCTTTATTCTTTGGCAAGGACTGGCAAAAATTATCATTCCCTTTGTCAGCCTGGCTATTTTATTTATTCATCTGCGGTTAGCTCACCGCCTGTAACTTTGGGGCGGGTTCGCCCTGTATAATGAATTCAAATCGTTGAATTTCTTCTTCAAGATGCGTCAGCAAATTCTGCATTTTCGGCAAGGCATTCCGACATGCGGTCAAGCCAACTTCCAGTTTGTCTAAATAGCTGGTCATGGTGATATTGAGAGCTTGGCCATCGAGCACAATGGAGGCAGGATACAGCGCTTCAAGGCGTGCACCATTCCAGTAAAGTGGTTCTTGCGGTCCTGGCACATTGGAAATAATCACGTTAAAAGCCTGACGTGTCGGCATTAAACCGGATGCAATATTTAGACCTGCTGCACCATAAACAAAGGCACTATAGTTTAGAATCTGATTGGCATTCATACGTTTAAAGCGTTCTTTGGCACTGAGTACACTGCGACGTACGATCTTGAGCCGTTCCAGCGGGTCTTCTTCATGGGTACCAAGATTGGCCAGAATCATGGTAATACGGTTGGATATATCGGAATCATCACTGCGCAGCGAAGCCGGAACCATAGCAATTAAAGGTTTTTTCGGCAGGGCATCTTGTGATAATAAATATTCACGTAATGCCCCAGAGCAAATGGCGAGGACAATGTCATTAATGGTCACGCCTAATGTCTTGGAAATATGGCGTAAACGTGAAAACTCAAAAGACTGGGCGGCAAAACGACGAGAAGCACTGACGCGTTGATTCAGAATACAGCTTGGCGCCTGAAAGCTGGACACATAATCTGGATTACGCCCCATATCTTTCATGACGGTTTGCGACAGCTCATAAGCGACTCGCGGCACGCATTCCAATTGTCCTTTAATGGCTTGCAAGACATTTTTAAAGCCATTCACTTTGGGTGCTTTCAGGCGTTTGGCACGTGGCCCTTCTACACACCACGGCGGTACAATACTCTTGGCATGGGGGTCAAATGAAAGTGATTTTTCTACCAGACGCATGCCGGCAATTCCATCCACCATGGCATGATGGATCTTGAAATACATGGCAAAACGGTTACCTTCAATACCTTCAATGATATGGCAGGTCCATAAAGGTTTGGCGCGATCAATCAGGGCACTATGTTCTTGTGAAATATAGGTGAGCAGTTCACGGATACGGCCCGGTTTTGGCAGCGCAATATGACGAAAATGATGATCTAAATCAAACTCTTGGTCTTCATCCCAAAATAATCCGTTTAAATAGTTGTTAAAAGGTGGAATAGGGGTAGATTTTGAATTTTGAATATCCCTCACCAGATTCTGAATAAAAGAAGTGGGTGCATTATCGGGAATCTGGAATAAAAATAGCCCACCTACATGCATAGGCTGCTGTCGTTTTTCTAAAGTCAAGAAAATAAGATCAATCGGGTGTAATGGACGCATAGCGTAAATTGCCTCACTGCAGTTTCTTCAGCTGCTCTGATCCGAACAACCTTGTTAGAATTATTAATATAGACATTACAAAGTATAGCGGTTTTGTCGTGGAAAGGTACTGATTTTTCTGTAGATGTTTCGTTTACAAAAAAACCACCGATGAGTCGGTGGTTATGCTAGATCACTTTTTCAAGTTGCCGGCATGCAGCCCGCATTCTTTGTGGGTGGCCTCTTCCCACCACCAGCGACCTTCACGTTCATGCTGATTTGGCAGGACAGGGCGGGTACAGGGTTCACAGCCAATTGAAACGAAACCTTTTTCATGCAGGGCATTATAAGGCACTTCCATCATGCGGATATAACTCCAGACATCAGCACTGGACCAGTTTGCCAGAGGATTGTATTTGATTAGCTGCTTTCCGGGACCGGAAAAACCTGGATCTGCCTGAACTACAGGAATTTCATTGCGTGTGCCCGGGCTTTGGTCTTTACGCTGACCGGTAATCCATCCGTCCAACGTGGCCAGCTTTTTACGTAGTGGCTGAACTTTGCGGATTCCACAACATTCCTGGTGACCATCCCGGTAAAAACTGAACAGGCCTTTTTCAGTAGTCAGTTGCTGGATAGCCTCAGTTTCCGGGAAACAGATCTCAATATCAATATTATAATGCTGACGAACCTTTTCAATAAACTGATAGGTTTCTGCATGTAAACGGCCAGTATCCAGACTGAATACCCGGAACGGTTTACCCAGATGAGAGGCCATATCAATCAATACCACATCTTCGGCACCAGAAAATGAAATCGCGATTTCACCTTGCTGGCTCAGGGCAAGTGCCAAAATTTCATTAGGTGATTTGTCTGCATATTCGGAAGCAAGTGCATCGATACGATCAATAGTAGGAATAATGGTCATGAGAGTCCTGGCGATATAGGCTTGGAAAAGACATGGCCTATATAAATTAATTTCACCTCTATTTTAGTAGAATTGATTAACCAGACTTATCACTAAAAAATAAATAGTTATGAAAAAAATAGATTTAAAAAAGTACGGTGCAAAATCTGTTTCTTCAGCTATCATAATGCAAATTTTTTCAATACAACTCAGAGGGGATGTTCATGGAAGTCGTATGTCTAGATTTAGAAGGCGTGTTGGTTCCAGAAATCTGGATTAACTTTGCAAAAAAAACCGGTATTAAAGAGCTTGAAGCGACGACTCGTGACATTCCTGACTATGATGTACTGATGACTCAACGTCTGAATATTTTAAAACAGCACGGTTTAGGCTTGAACGATATTCAGGAAGTGATTGCAGAAATGGGTCCTTTTCCAGGAGCAAAAGAATTTGTGAAATGGGTGAGCACACATTTTCAATTGATTATTCTTTCAGATACCTTCTATGAATTTGCACATCCACTGATGAAACAACTGGATTGGCCAACTATTTTCTGCCATAAACTGGAAACAGATGAAGCAGGAATGATCTCTGCTTATAAACTTCGTCAGCCGGACCAAAAACGTCAAGCCGTAAAAGCATTACATGGCTTGAACTTCCGTGTGATTGCAGCAGGAGATTCTTATAACGATACCACGATGCTAGGTGAAGCAGATCATGGTTTCTTATTTGACGCACCTGAAAACGTTATTGCCGAATTTCCGCAATTCCCGCCAATTCGTGGTTATGATGCCTTGAAAGAAGCGATTCGTAATGCATCTGTCCGTGATATTCCAGCTTAAGACTTAAGATTTTAAGTTAACCGAAATAAAGAAAAAGCGCTTATAGCGCTCTTTCTTTATCGAATCCAGTAATTAAAAGCGATAGCCGATCTTCATGCCATAACCTAGAGCATGGTTATCTTCAAATTCACCTACTACATTGCCTCCAGTTTGTGCGTGTGCATCACCAAGCCAGAAATACTTCACACCGGCTTGAATGAAATAGTTTTCAGCAGGGCTATACTGACCACCCACGCCTACACTCCAGTAACCTTCAGTTGGTCCAAGTGTAGTGACCGGGTTGCCGGCACCAGAATCATAGCCAACAGCAGCAGTACCTGACCATTTATTGTTGAATTTATGACCTAAACCAACAGTTGCTGACCACTGGTCATCTGAGTAGTCAATTAGATTCTGACGCGTGCCATTAGGGTTCTTGATAATTGAGATATCCCCTAATAGTGTTGGTTTAACTGCAAATTCACTCCAATGTACCCAGCGCATATTAACAAAGGCTAAAGTATTTTGAGCTATCCCTGTCTGTAAGTCGATATTTACAGATTGAGGAGTAGTTGCATTTACTGCATCTGTACGATGAGATTCAATACCATTTGGGAGATGCGGTAACATTCCGCTTGGCACTGTGATTTTTGATGATTGTATAGCAGTTGCATTGTGGCTAATTTCAGAGCGATAAGCCACAGAAGCTTTTAATGCGATTTCAGGAATTTGATAGGCAAAACCAGCGAGCCAACCCCATGCTTCTTTTTGTTCGACTTTGATGTTGTAGCCTGTATTGCCATATGCAGCACCACGTAAATGGATATCTGCTTCTACGGTTTGCCAGACTGGACCAGCAAAAAAGTTCCAGTTTTTATTAGGTTGGTAGCCGATCAATGCTGTTAAGTTATTTGTATCTACCTCTACAGAAGTACCTTCAACTCCATCTGTGAAAACGCTTGCAGCTGTTGAGTAGATGGCATCTGCACCATAAGGCTGATCATATAGGAGACCGACAGATATTTGATCTGTTGCTTGGACTTTGATTGCTGCAGATGGAAAATAATAATCTTCACCCATGTCATCGACATTATTTTTTAATACATCCTTACCTTTTACCGTTGGATCTAAAACAGAAATACCTGCTTCTGCATAATTACCAGGTTGTAAAAAAGCATGAATTGACTGACCAGAACGATCTAGGCCAGCTGCTTGAACTGCTGAGAGGGAGAAAGTGCTAAGTAAAATAGCTGAAGAAATTTTAGTGAGCTTCATGGTACGGTCCCTGATGCCATCTGTAACAAAAATGTGCAGGAAAAGTAACATAAATTTAAAAAGAGTAAATACTCAGGTTCGCATGAGAAATGAACTAGAGCGGTTAAATATAGGGATTGCTTAGAGTATTTATACTAGAATTTTAAGATTAAATAGATGAAAAATAACAAAATAAAAAAGATAAAAATTTCTATAGAAATGAAAGTGAGTAAAATATTGATTGGCGGTAAAATAAACAAATGCTATGCAAATGTATAAAATTAGGATTCAAACATAAAAAACCACCCGAAAGTGGTTTTTTATTTTATGAGAACTTAGAACCGGTAACCCATTTTCAAGCCATAAGCAATTGCGTCATTGTCTTTAAAGCTACCTACATTTGGATTTGCTACAGTCAGAGCATCAGCATCGCCCAGCCAGAAATATTTCATTCCGCCTGCAATGAAATAGTTTGGAGCAGGAGAGAACTGAACCCCTACACCCACATTCCAGTAACCTTCTGTTGGACCAAGTGTTGTAACAGGATTACCTGCACCAGAGTCCCAGCCTACAGAGACATTACCTGCCCATTTTGCATTGAATTTACGGCCTACGCCCGCTGTAGCAGACCATTGATCTTCATTATATTCAACAAGATTCCCACCCTCTAACGAGGTCAAGAGAGCTTTAGTTGGAGCTAATGCTGGTAAAGCAGGAAGAGCATTTCCCGCAGCAGCAAGTTGATCTAAAGCTTGGCCGAATTGAGTTGGTCGAATTGCGAATCCATCCCAATTTACCCATCGAACATTTAAGAAGGCAACCGTGTCAGCCATGATCCCTGATTGTAGGTCTAGGTTAACAGATTGAGGAGTAGTAACATCAGTTTTGCCAGGAGCATAAGCAAATAATTGAGTAGGTAATACTCCAGGAATGCCGAAGCCTGGTACTACTGTATTAACATTCTCTCTTGAAGCAAGTTGGTGTTCGATTTCTGAACGGTAAGTCAAAGATGCTTTCAAGGCAATTTCAGGAATTTGGTAAGCCAGACCTGCTAACCAGCCTGTACCACCATCTTTTTTCATGGTGGCATCATATCCAGTTAATAATCCATAAGCGGTACCACGTAAAGATACATTACCTTTAGCTTCTTGATAAACTGGGCCTGCATAAATATTCCAGTTTTCAGTTGGCTGGAAACCAAACACGAAACTTAAATTTTCTGTCGTCACTTCAGCCCGGGTGCCATCATTACCTGTAGGATTAAAGGCAACAGAGCGGTCTTTATAGTCTGCTTCAGCACCAAATGGCTGATCAAAAATAAGACCAAAAGAAAAGTTGTCTGTTAACTGGAGCTTCAACGCAGCTGATACAGAATGATAATCACCCGCCATATCACCTGTTGCCTTATTGGTACCTACACCTAGTGTAGGTGAGTTTAGGGATGGTGCGTTAGAAGTGGTACCAGATACAGAAGGATCTAATACAGTAATACCCGCTTCAAAGTAATTACCTGGCTGTAAAAACGCTGCGATAGATTGCCCCGAACGATCCATTGCAGCAGCAAATGCACCTGTCATAGGTACAGTCGCGAGAATCATTGCAGTAGTTAATGTCTTTAATTTCATTTACGTCTTTCCTTGAGGTACAAATTTATATCTAGCGTTGTTGTTTGCACTTAAATTTAATTCTTTGGAGAGTTTGGTTACTAAACCGCAATCATTTGTTACTCCATGTGCCAAAAATACCACAAATAAAATAAGAGTAAATGCTCTAGTTTGAATAGACAGTTCAAAAAAACATCAAAATAGAGTAAAAGTACTAATTAGTGGCTTTAATTTAAAATTTAAGTGATTGAAATTATTATTTTTAATTACAGATAAATTGATTCTTAAAAAAATTAAATTTAATGAAAGATTGCACAACTAATTTGTTAATTAATTCGCATATTTCTACCCTTGTGTTCCGCTCAGTTTGAGCGAGAACGACAAAATTCTGTTACATGAGCGTTACATATACGCACCTCCAAAATGTATGAAGAAGAGTGTTTAAGATAGATAAAGTAGCTCATTAGGGTGAAATTTATATAATATATTTATTAGAATCAAAGGAATACTTGGACTAATTAATTGATTTTTTCAGGGGTAACAGTGCGATAGGGTACCTTAAATCTTCTACCATGAAAGCCAGTTTCAATTTGTTACTACATTAGATGCGTGAATACAGAGAGGGATATGTGCAGCTTAGACTGAACCGTGTATTGTGTAGAAATACACGATTGCACTAGGCAAACACACGTTGCAGATTGCAGAAAGTCTTGCCCATATAATGATGGTTAGAAGTTAGATATTTAATCCTTGAAATAAGGAGACGAAATGGCCTGATTCAGAAGTCAGGTTTTAAGCCTGTAACAGGTTAAAAGAATAATATAAAAACTAAATAAAATAAATACTTAGTGCATAATATCGGATAAGTCCTGATATCAGGTCATGATGCTGACTAGAAATTCAAAAGAATTAAAAGCAATGTGACCGGGTAGGCGAACGATATCGCCACCTTTTTCTGATGACTTAAGCAGATATTTATCTCAGACAGTCATGCATATTTTTAGAAAAGGCTCAGCTGACAGGAGGGTCAATTGTTGAAACTGAATATTTTTTGCAGATTTTATCTACATAGCAGTCTGGCGATACTTCCCATTTTAGCTCTATTGACAGGCTGTCAGAATACAGCCCCTTTGATCAAACCAGAGCCTGTCTTGCCAGCACACTATCCATTTCAGCAGGGCGGTACATATCATGCTTTGCCGTGGTCTGATTATGTCGGTGATCCTACTTTAGTGAGAATTGCCCGTCTTGCCCTGACCTATAATTATGACCTGAAAATTGCAGCACTCCGGATTCGTGAAGCCCAGGCTGCCTACGGTATTCAGCGTTCAGAATTGTGGCCGAGTATATTGGGAAGCAGTAGTTATGAACGCAGCAGGGTACCAGCAGATTTATCTCCTGTGGGCCGTGCTGTAACCACAGAACAGTATACGGTAGGTGTGGGAATAAGCCAGTGGGAACTGGATTTGTGGGGACGTATACGCAGCCTGAATGAAGCAGCATTACAGCAGTTTTTTGCTTCTGAATATAATCAGTTGGCGGTACGAAACAGTATTATTCAGCAGTCGATTCAGACCTATCTGACCCTGGCTGAACTAGAAAAACGGATTTATTATGCCGAAGGTTCTGTGCAAAATTATGAAAAATCTGTACGTATCTTTAAACGGCGTTACGAGGTTGGGGCAGGTTCAAAAGTAGAATATATGCAGGCACAAACCTTGCTCAGTAATGGCCGGGCGTTGCTAACCCAGCTGCAAAATGTCCAGGATATGACAGCCAATTATTTGATCCAGTTGATAGGCCAGCCTGTAGAAGTCCCAAGATTAGGCCTGGATCAGCTGAATTTTAAGCCAACTATATTACAGACTGGACTTCCGTCGGAGTTACTGCTGAACCGGCCAGATATTCGGGCTGCTGAAGCTTTACTGTATTCCCAGCATGCCAATATCCAGGCTGCCCGTGCTGCGTTTTTTCCGCGTATTGCGCTCACGGGTAGTTTTGGAACAGCCAGTACAGAACTGGAGGGTCTGTTCAAATCCGGTAGTTCAGTATGGTCGATTGCTCCCAGTATCACTTTGCCCATATTTACCGCAGGTCAGTTAAAAAATAATGTCATCTTGGCGGAGGTGAGACAGGATATTGCTGTGGCTGACTATGAAAAAACTGTACAGAATGCCTTCCGGGAAGTGGCTGATGCTTTGGTTGATCAGCGCTATTTAAGCCAGCAACTGCAAATACAGGATCAGGGACTGGCTGCTTTTCGGGAAACAGCACGACTGGCACAGTTACGCTATGATAATGGTGCTGTGGGTTATCTCGATGTGCTAGATGCACAGCGAAGTTTGCTGACGGCAGAACAGCAGTGGATTGAAACCCAAAGTGCCTTAATGCAGTCTTATATTTCCCTGTATTTTGCACTGGGCGGTGATAGCAGACTGGTACAGCCAGGTTAAATTTATTTGTTGAATACACTTATTATAAATTGAACAAAATAAAAGAATTAATGTTTTGATTTTACTAAAAATTATAAAAAGGGTGAGTGATAGCCCGATTGAATATGTTGAGTAATCAGATCCATGAATATAAAAAAAATATCTATTGTGGGAGCAGTCGTTGTCGCCATCTTGGTGGGCTACCTGATCTGGAAAAACATGAATCAGCCTGATACCGATGGGTTGGTCAGTGGGAATGGACGGATTGAGGCGACTGAAGTCAATATTTCCAGTAAGTTCGCTGGCCAGTTAGAAGAAATTCTGGTGCGGGAAGGAGATTTTGTCGAGCCGGGGCAGATTCTGGCGCGAATAAAAGTTTCTACCCTTGAAGCTCAACTGCGCGAAATTCAAGCCCAACAGCGTCAGGCTGAAGATGGTATTGCGACCGCTGAAGCGCAACTGGCAATGCGTAAAAGTGAAAAATCAGCCGCCGAAGCGATGGTGCTGCAACGTGAAACAGAACTTATTGCAGCAAAAAACCGTCTGGCACGGACGGAAATTCTAGCCAAGGAAGGCGCATCTTCCAGGCAGCAGCTGGATGATGAGAGGGCAGATGCCAAGCGTGTAGCAGCAGTACTCAGCGCAGCCCAGGCGCAAGTGGACAGCGCTGAAGGAGCTATCGTGGCCGCACGCAGCCAGGTTTCGAGTGCACAATCTCAGGTCGATGCTATCAAAGCAACCATTGAACGGATCAATTTCGATATTGAGGATGCCCAGCTTAAGGCACCCTTGAAGGCGCGGGTGCAGTTCCTGGTCGCACAACCAGGCGAAATGATTGCTGCGGGAGGACGGGTCATGAACCTGATTGATCTGTCCGATGTCTATATGACGTTTTTCCTGCCGGAAACCGTGGCTGGCCGTATCGCAATCGGTACTGAAGTCCGGATTGTGCTGGATGTGGCCAAAAATCTGGTAATTCCTGCTCGGGTGTCTTTTGTTGCCGACACGGCCCAGTTCACTCCAAAAACCGTAGAGACTGAAAGTGAACGCCAGAAATTAATGTTCCGTGTCAAGGCGAAAATTGATCCTGAATTGCTGAGAAAACATATCCAGCAAGTCAAAACCGGTCTTCCGGGCGTGGCCTATATCAAACTTGATTCCAATCTGCCCTGGCCGGCGTTCTTAAGAAATCAGGTTAAATCATGATGCCGCAATTTGTTGCCGGAGCGGCAGTTGCCGAAATCCAGCAGGTCAGCCTGAAATATGGCAAGACCCAGGCTTTACAGGACATTTCCCTGTCGCTTCCTGCGGGCTGCATGATTGGACTGATCGGACCGGATGGCGTGGGGAAATCCAGTTTGCTGGCTTTACTGGCCGGTGCCAAGGTCGTTCAGGCGGGCCGCCTGATCGTGCTTGGTGGAGATATTGCTGACCCGAAACATCGCAGAAAAGTTTGTCCGCATATTGCCTACATGCCTCAAGGTCTGGGCAGCAACCTGTCCAAAAACCTATCTGTTGAGGAAAACCTGCAGTTTGTTGCCCGATTGTTTGGGCATAGTCGTACAGAAAGTCGTAAACGCATTGATGATCTGACTAAAAGTACAGGACTATTTGAATTTCTCGATCGGCCGGCAGGAAAATTGTCCGGAGGCATGAAACAGAAACTCGGATTGTGCTGCTCCCTGATTCATGATCCGGATTTTCTGATTCTGGATGAGCCCACCACGGGAGTCGATCCCTTGGCACGGGCACAGTTCTGGGAGCTGATTAACCGTATCCGCCAGGTTCGTCCCCAGATGAGTGTGATTGTCGCTACTGCCTACATGGATGAAGCCCAAGGTTTCGACTGGCTGGCGATGATGGATGAAGGCAAAATCCTGAAAACCGGAACTCCGCAAGAACTGTTGACGCAGACGGAGAGTAACAGTCTGGAAGATGCTTATATCAAGCTATTACCGGAAGAAAAGAAACAGGGCTATACCCCTGTAGTGATTCCACCTTTACCAGATTACGATTCGGATGGCTATGCGCTGGAAGCGAAGGATCTGACAGTCAGGTTTGGTGATTTTACCGCTGTAGATCACGTCAATTTCCAGATTCGGCAGGGTGAAATCTTCGGTTTTCTGGGATCGAATGGCTGTGGTAAAACCACCACCATGAAAGTACTGACCGGATTGCTCGAAGCTTCGGAAGGGCAAGCCTGGCTATTTGGCCAGCCAGTGGAAGGCAGTAATATTGAGACCCGCCGCCGTGTTGGTTATATGTCACAGTCATTCTCTCTTTATAGTGAACTTACTATTACCCAAAATCTGGTACTTCACGCAAAATTGTTTCATGTGCCGGCTGAACAGATTGACACACGGGTACAGCAGATGTTGCAGCGTTTTGACTTGGCTGAAGTGAAAAACAAGCTGCCTGATGACTTGCCGCTGGGTATTCGTCAGCGTCTGTCTCTTGCTGTGGCACTGGTACATAACCCGGAAATCCTGATTCTGGATGAACCGACTTCGGGGGTAGACCCGATTGCTCGTGACAATTTCTGGCGTTTTTTAATCTCCTTGTCTCGTAAGGACGGGGTTACCATCTTTATTTCAACGCATTTTATGAATGAAGCACAGCGCTGTGACCGAATTTCCCTGATGCATGCCGGCCGGGTTCTGGACAGTGCTGCACCCGCACAGTTGATCAAAAATAGGCAGGCTGCCACTCTGGAAGAAGCATTTATTGGCTACCTAATGGATGCTGGAGCAGCCAGCCAGACGCCACCTGAACAGGAGCTAGAAGGCAGTATTTCCAATGACCAGACAGTGAAAGAAGAAACCAGGATATCCAGCCGATTTAGCCTGCAACGGATGCTTAGCTATGCTTGGCGTGAATCGTTGGAGCTGGCACGTGATCCGATACGTGCCACCATGGCGCTGGTCGGGTCGATTATCCTGCTGTTTGTGATGGGGTATGGAATCACCATGGACGTAGATAATCTGACCTTTGCAGTACTGGATCGTGACCAGAGTGGTCTTAGCCAGAATTACAGCATGAGCATTGCGGGTTCACGTTATTTTGTTGAAAAGCCACCGCTGCAAAATTATGAGGATCTGGATCAACGCATGCGAAGTGGCGATATCTCTTTGGCCATCGAGATTCCACCTGATTTTGCCCGGGATGTTAATCGCGGAGAAGAGGTTAAGATTGGCGCCTGGATTGATGGTGCCATGCCACAGCGTGCTGAAACAGTGAAGGGCTATGTACAGGGAATTCATACTCACTGGTTGATGCAGCAGGAACTAGAGCGAAGTGGATATAAAACCTCGAGTACCGTAAATATAGAAACCCGATTCCGCTACAATCCCGACATCAAGAGCCTGCCTGCAATCGCGCCGGCTGTATTTCCCATATTAATTTTATTGATCCCTGCCATGCTGACAGCACTGTCTGTGGTGCGGGAAAAAGAGCTCGGTTCAATTGTGAATCTGTATGTGACTCCGGTGACCCGCAGTGAATTTTTGATTGGCAAGCAAATTCCTTATGTAGTTCTGGCCATGCTGAACTATTTCCTGATGTGCCTGATCATTGTGGCGATATTCGATGTGCCGATCAAGGGCAGTTTCATGACGCTGACCCTGGCATCCTTCCTGTTTATTATTTTTTCTACCGGCTTGGGACTGCTGGCATCTTCATTGACCAAAAGCCAGATTGCCTCGATGTTTCTGGTGTTGATCGGTACGCTTATACCTGCGGTACAGTTCGCCGGTATTATCAATCCTGTTTCCTCTCTGGAAGGTTTTGGTCGCTGGTTTGGTGAAATCTATCCTACTACGCATATGGTGAATATCAGCCGCGGGGTATTTAACAAGGCATTGAGCTTTAATGCACTGCATCAGGATTTTTGGGTGATTCTGCTGTCAGTCCCTGTGATTATGGGTGCAGCAATTCTTGCCCTGAAGAAACAGGAGTCCTAGCATGGTCAGCCAGAAAATAAAGAATATCTATCTGCTCGGTTGCAAGGAACTGTGGAGTCTATGGCGTGATCCGGTCATGCTGATTCTGATTGTCTATACTTTTACCGTCGCCGTCTATACGGCTGCAACCGCTATGCCTGACAGTCTGAATATGGCACCCATCGCAATTGTGGATGAAGATCATTCAACCTTGTCGGAGCGGATAAGCTCGGCTTTTTATCCTCCCTACTTTCTGCCCCAGACGACTGAACTGAATCATATGGATGCCGGAATGGATGCCGGAGAATTTACCTTCGCCCTGAATATTCCGGTCAATTTTCAGGAAGATATACTGGCAGGGAGAGAGGCAACGATTCAGGTCAATGTTGATGCCACTCGGATGACTCAGGCCATGGTCGGGGCGGGTTATATTCAGCAGATTATACTGTCCGAAGTCAATGAATACGTTTTGCGTCACCGTGAAATAAGCACCCTGCCAGTAGAACTGGAAATGCGGGCACGTTTTAACCCTGTGCTTGACCAGAAATGGTTTGGGAGTGTGATGCAAATCATCAATAACGTGGCAATGCTGTCCATTATTCTAACTGGTGCAGCTTTAATCCGTGAACGTGAACACGGTACGATAGAACATCTGATGGTCATGCCGGTCACCGTATTTGAAATTATGATGTCCAAAGTCTGGTCGATGAGCCTGGTGGTTTTGCTTGCAGCATTTTTAGGTTTGAAACTGGTGGTACAGATCATCTTGAAGGTACCGATAGAGGGGAATCTGTGGCTGTTCTTTTTCGGAGCATTATTGACCTTATTCGCGACTACTTCGATGGGCATTTATTTGGCGACCATGTCCAAGTCAATGCCGCAATTTGGCCTTTTGATGATGTTGACTCTGATCCCGATGCAAATGCTGTCTGGTGGAATGACGCCACGTGAAAGTATGCCTGAAGTACTGCAAAATGTGATGCTGATTGCTCCGACCACACACTTTGTCGAACTTGCTCAGGCCATTTTGTATAGAAATGCCGGGCTGAGTGTGGTCTGGCCGGCATTTCTCTGGCTCATTGGCATTGGCACGGTATTTTTCTATGTAGCATGGAAACGCTTTAAGGACACTATTCATACCATGGCTTAGCCATACATCGAATATATCATATCTTGAAAAAGTATCTGGGGGCTATGGGCAAGCGGATATTGTATAGGGAGGGCAGACCAGTGGACTTGTCTTGCTTAATTGTACTCTAAACCAATAGCACTGACTCTGGGCGTACTTGATAGAGCAGTGTCGGGGAAGGCCATTCTATAAAAATAACGGGCCAATCTAAAAAAATGAAAATAAATGGTACGCCCTGCGGGACTCGAACCCACGTCGGTCGCTTAGGAGGCAACTGCTCTATCCAGTTAAGCTAAGGGCGCAAAAGAAGGCTAATGTACTGCAAAAAACACAAAAAAAAAGTTATTGCCGAAGCAATAACTTTAAAAATCAGGAATAAGAAGATTTTTCCGTTATTTTTTTGAATGCAGCAGTTTAAATACGATATACATCACCACGATCCAGACAGGAATCATATAGACAGATTCCTGAAAGCCTTGTGTCCACATGATGTACAGGATGGTGGCGATAAAGGCCAATACTAGTATATTGCTTGCAGGGGACCAGAGCGCCGGGAATTTGGTTACGATGCCCTGTTTCTTCATAGTCTGGATAAACTTGAGATGGGTCAGACTGATCATGGCCCAGTTAAGTACAAGTGCACCGACTACAATATAAATTAGGTGGCTTAAGGCATCTTCAGGTACGAAGTAATTAAGCAGTACACAGCCAAAAATCAGTACAGCAGAGAATAATACGGCAGGAATCGGCGTACCTTGTTTATTCACTTTCATGAATACTTTAGGTGCGTTTCCTTGCTGAGCCAGACCATACAACATACGGCTGTTGGCATACATACCACTGTTATACACAGACAGCGCTGCAGTCAGGATAATAAAGTTAAGCAGATGTGCCGCCCAGTCGATACCCAGCTGGCTGAAAATCATCACGAACGGGCTTTTGTCCAGACCACCGAGCTCCAGCTGGTTCCAAGGCACCAAAGACAACAGAATGGTCAGTGCACCGACATAGAAAATAAGAATACGGAACACGACCTGATTAATGGCTTTCGGAATGGTTTTTTCCGGATTTTCAGCTTCTGCTGCAGCCATACCGATCAGTTCGATACCACCAAAAGCAAACATCAGGAAGGCCAGCATATAGAACAGACCTTCAAAACCATTCGGGAAGAAACCACCCGCGGTCCAGAGGTTGCTAAAAGAGGCACCTGAAGAAGCATCAGCTGTCAGGATCAGATACAAGCCAAAGACAATCATCGAGATAACCGCAGTTACTTTAATGATAGATAGCCAGAATTCCGATTCACCGTAGAATTTCACATTGCCGAGGTTGACCAGTGTAATCACGATAAAGAAAAACAGTACCGATGCCCAGGCTGGAATATGAGGCCACCAGTAGTTGATATATTTCGCAACAGCGGTGAGTTCGGTCATGGCCACCAGGATATACAAAATCCAGTAGTTCCAGCCCGCAAGGAAACCGGGGAATTTGCCCCAGTATTTATAAGCAAAATGGCTGAATGAACCTGCGACAGGTTCATGAACAATCATCTCACCCAATTGACGCATGATTAAAAATGCAATCAAGCCACCAATGGCATAGCCCAAAATAATGGAAGGACCCGCAGATTGGATCACCTGTGCGGAACCTAAGAATAAGCCTGTGCCAATTGCGCCGCCCATGGCGATCAATTGAATATGACGGTTCTTTAAGCCACGCTGAAGTTGTGAAGACTCGTTATTCAAAGTGTTCAGCCCGACAATGGAAAATAAGTATGAAGATTGTAAAGGATGGAAGTTAAGAAACCTAGTACAAGCATTTGAATGAAATATTATTATGGTGTTTATAATAAAAAATTATAAAAAACGAATTCGAGAAACCATATATGAATCAATATATTAATTTTATTTTAATTATAACTGATGAGTTTTCTGTTTTTTTGCCCCGATACAAATGCCGGTTTTTTATACTTAGGTCGGAACACTGCACTCACTTGGCCTGAAACTGATTATACTCTTGGTACAAATATTCAATAAGCACTACCACAACAAAGACAATTCAAAGGATGAAATAAGTCATGAGTTCTGCAGTCCAAATCAAGATTCCTGCGACCTATATGCGTGGAGGAACCAGCAAAGGTATTTTCTTTAAGCTGGATGATCTGCCTGCACAAGCACAACAGGCTGGCCGGATTCGTGATCAGCTTTTGCTACGTGTGATTGGTAGCCCAGACCCTTATGGGAAGCAGATCGATGGCATGGGGGGCGCCAGTTCCAGTACCAGTAAAACGGTCATCCTGTCGAAAAGCCAGCAAGCCGATCATGATGTCGATTATTTATTTGGTCAGGTTTCAATTGAGCGTCCTTATATCGACTGGAGCGGCAACTGTGGCAATCTGACTGCGGCAGTTGGGGCATTCGCCATTTCCAACGGGCTGGTCGATGCCGAACGTATTCCTGAAAACGGGTTGTGTAAGGTACGCATCTGGCAGGCCAATATTCAGAAAACCATTATTGCGCATGTGCCGATACAGAGTGGACAGGTACAGGAATTGGGTGATTTCGAACTGGATGGCGTCACCTTTCCTGCAGCCGAAGTGCAGATCGAGTTTCTGGACCCTGCCGATGATGATGCAGAAGGCGGTTCCATGTTTCCGACAGGCAATCTGGTCGATACATTGGAAGTCCCCAATATTGGCAGTTTCGAAGTGACGATGATTAATGCCGGTATTCCAACCGTATTTTTGAATGCTGGAGATCTCGGTTATAAGGGCACCGAACTTCAGGATCAGATTAATAATGATGTAGCAGCCCTGGCAAAATTTGAAACGATTCGTGCCTATGCTGCGAAGAAAATGGGGCTGATTCAGGATATTGCAGAAGCAGTTACCCGACAACATACCCCGAAAATTGCATTTATTGCCCCATCTAAAACTTATACTTCGTCCAGTGGCAAGACGGTCACCGAATCGGATACCGATATTCTGGTTCGTGCCTTGTCTATGGGTAAACTCCATCATGCCATGATGGGCACGGCTGCTGTGGCCATTGGTACGGCAGCTGCCATTCCCGGTACATTGGTAAACCGGGTCGCAGGCGGAGTAGAGCGTGAAGCGGTGCATTTCGGTCATCCTTCGGGGACTTTGAGAGTGGGTGCTCAAGCAAGTTTTGAAAATGGTGAGTGGAAAGTGAAGAAAGCGATTATGAGCCGCAGTGCCCGCGTATTGATGGAAGGCTGGGTGCGCGTACCAGAAGATGTGCTCGTTTAAAAGCCGTGCATACTTTTAGACTGAATAAAACCACCGGTTCTACGGTGGTTTTTTATGGTTTAAAATCTCTGACTTGCTTATTTGATGTTGAATGGCAAATTTCAGTAGAACAATTCGATTTATGGCTGAAAATTCAAGGCATTTCTAGGTACAATGCCTGATCAGCGTACAGGCATTTATTCGCTTGTCATTTTATTCTTCTGGACTACGTATTCGAGGCGAATGTGTCATCTATCACTGACGTATCAACCCATGCACTCACACAAGCACAACATCGCATTCAACAGGACTTATTGACCGCTCTGGAAGCCTTTGCCATTCCGGAACCTTTAAGGTCGGCAGTCCATCATGCTGTGATGCTAGGTGGCAAGCGGGTACGTCCAGCGCTATGCTATGCCACCGCTGCATTAAAATCCAACCAGAATAGTGCTGCAGTGCGCCGTGCAGCGGTTGCGATCGAGTTTATTCACTGCTATTCACTGGCCCATGATGATCTGCCGTGTATGGACAATGATTTGTTGCGCCGTGGCCAGCCAACCTGTCATGTGGCTTATGGAGAAGATACCGCGCTTTTGGCAGGTGATATCCTGCAGTCTATGGCTTTCGAAATCTTGGGTAGCCGTCTGTTTGATCAGGGGCCAGCGGTAGAGCCTTCCATTGTATTGAAACAGATGCAGATTCTGGCGACAGCCTCTTCGAAAATGGTGAATGGTCAGGTTTTAGATTTACAGTCTGAAGGCAAAAAAATCGATCAGCAGGCACTGGAAACCATCCATCGCAATAAAACCGGTGCTTTGATTAGTGCTGCGATCATGATGGCGGCGGTGACAATCTTTGAAGGTACCGATCTGGCCATTCCTAAATTACGTGAGTTTGGACAGGCGATTGGTCTGGCCTTCCAGGTACAGGATGATATTCTGGATATTATTTCCGATACCGAAGTCTTGGGGAAAACTGCAGGTAAAGATGAACAGGTTGAAAAATCAACCTATCCGGCATTGATGGGTCTGGAGCAGGCCAAAGCCTATGCCCAGCAATTACACGATCAAGCCCTAACGGCGCTTGCCCATTTTGAAGGTCAGGCGGAAGAGTTGATGCAAATTACCCGGTTCCTGCTCATGCGAAAAAGCTGATTGGAACATATTTTTCTTCTCAGGTATAAGAACATTCCATAAAAAAGAGGACTTGAAGTCCTCTTTTCTAGTTGTTACAGAATTATTTGCTTTCGTTGTACAGGCGTTCAGCTTCTTCAAAACGGTCAGTCACTTCTGCTGTTGGCGCTTTGCCCATCAGGCTCACCACCACAATCGCCAGCATTGAACAGATAAAGCCAGGAACGATTTCATACAGGCCAGTGTCTGCAAACAGGTTTTTCCAGAAAATAACCACGACTGCACCTATGATCATCCCTGCTAAAGCACCATTTAAGGTCATGCGTTTCCAGAACAGTGACAGGATAATCAGCGGACCAAAGGCGGCACCAAAACCTGCCCATGCATAAGCCACCAGACCAAGTACTTTGGATTCAGGATTACCTGCCATCCAGATTGCCAGCAAGGCAATTAGCAGTACCATCAAACGGCCAACCCAGACCAGTTCTTTTTGCGAGGCATTTTTTCGCAGGAAAGACTTATAGAAATCTTCAGTCAGGGTACTTGAGCAGACCAAGAGCTGACAGCTTAAAGTACTCATTACTGCGGCAAGAATGGCAGCAAGCACCACACCTGCAATCCATGGGTTAAACAGGATTTTGGTCAGTTCCATAAATACTGTTTCAGGATTGGCATTCACTGCAGCTGCCAGTTCTGGATGCTGCTGGAAATAGGCGATCCCGAAGAAGCCGGCTGCCACCGCACCACCCAGACATAGAATCATCCAGGTCATGCCAATGCGGCGTGCATTTGGAATCGACTTGACCGAATCTGCTGCCATGAAGCGCACCAGAATATGCGGCTGGCCAAAGTAACCCAGACCCCAGGCGAGCAGGGAAATAATCGCAACAAAGCTCAGATCACCCAGAATATTCATTGCTTGAGGACGAGCAGCTTCCAGTGCCAAAGTCACCTGGGACATATCTGAAAATGCCATCAAGGTCACGATTGGCGTCAGCAACAGGGCGAAAATCATCAGACCTGCCTGAATGGTATCGGTCCAGCTCACCGCCAGGAAGCCACCAATAAACACATAGCTGATGGTGGCAATGGCACTGATCCAAAGCGCAGTGCTGTAAGACAGGCCAAACATGCTTTCGAACAGACGAGCGCCTGCAACCATGCCGGAAGCACAGTAAATCGCAAAGAAAATCAGAATGACGAATGCAGAAACTACACGCAGGATTTTTTTCTGGTCATTGAAGCGATTCGAGAAATAATCCGGCAGGGTCAGGGCATTATGCTGGACTTCGGTATGTACGCGTAAACGGCCAGCGACCAGCAGCCAGTTGAGCCAGGCACCAATAATCAGACCGATGGCAATCCACATTTCAGACAGGCCGGAAAGATAAATTGCACCGGGCAGACCCATCAGTAGCCAGCCACTCATGTCGGAAGCCCCTGCAGAAAGTGCAGTTACGAAACTCCCTAAACGTCGGCCCCCTAAGATGTAATCGGAAAAGTTGCTTGTTGCACGATAAGCGATCAGGCCAATCACCACCATGGCGACAATATAAAAAAGAAAGGTAATTAAGGTTGGATTTAGGGAGCTCATACGGTATCCATTTTTAAGTTGGACAGTAGATCGAAATAAGGACTGTGACAGATGCGAGAAACTTTAATCCGAAAGTCAGGCAACATCGAATCCAGGAGATTTCAAAAATAAACGCGAAATTTAACCATAAATTCACAATCTTTGCTGAGATTTTCTTATTTTCAAGAGAAATAGGCAACCAATTGGCTGCCTATTATGAAGCATTTATTAAATCTAGTTATGACGTCCCATCACACCACGAATGGTATTCAGCACATCAGCAGGCAGTACCACAGTCTTGGCATTTGGCGATTTGGCCATATCTTGCATGGCTTTAATATACTGTTCACCCAGTAAATAGGCGACCGGAATTTCATTATCACCAATGGCGGAAGTCACCATGTCAATTGCACGTTGTGAAGATTCAGCCAGTACCACTTGCGCTTCGGCATCACGACGAGAGGCTTCCAGACGGCCGTCCGCTTCCAGAATTGCGGCCTGTTTTTCACCGTCAGCTTTAGTCACTGTTGCACGACGCTGACGTTCAGCAGCGGCCTGTTCTTCCATCGCGGTCTGCATGGTGATAGAAGGTTTAATATCCTGAATTTCTACAGTTTTTAAGGTAATACCCCAGTCCGAGATGTCATCGGAAATACTGGATTTTAAGCGTGCCTTGATATGGTCACGTGAAGACAAGGCATCATCCAGATCCATTTCACCGACAATCGAACGCAGTGAGGTCTGTACCAGGTTCTGAATCGCCCAAGAATAGTTTTCAATCCCGTACACGGCTTTTTCCGGTGTGGTCAGGTTGATATAGGCCACGGCATTCATCAGCAGAACCGCGTTATCACGGGTAATCACTTCCTGTGAAGGAATATCCAGAACGATATCTTTGGTTGTGACTTTATAGGCAACTTCATCTACATAGGGAATGACAAAATTCAGGCCAGGATTTAGCGTGGTATGGTATTTGCCCAGACGCTGTACGATCCATTTGTAGCCTTGCGGCACAATCCGCACCCCTTTAAAAATGGTAATTGCCACAAAGGCCAGAAACGCGATAACAATGATAGAACCACCAGACATAGCTTATTCACCTTATTGATTTTGATAATGTGTGCTGTGAGGTTGTACGACCAGGTCGTTTCCAAGAATATCCACGACGCGAACACGGTCACCGACCTGAACTGGGTCCAGAGTTCGGCATTCCCATTCATCAGAGCCTAAAACTGGCATTGGAAAGCGTACCCGGATTTGCCCATGATCCAGATTGATCTGAATCACCATACCAATCTGGCCAATCGTCGCCTCACGCGACAGACCCGCTTTAGTCTTGTCGGTGGAAAGCGGTTTGATAAACTTGAACCAGAGCAGCGTACACAGTACAGAAAGTATGATCCAGGTCAGGATCTGGGTGGTCAGTCCCATCATCGGGAACATCCAGTACAGGACACCAACCATGACGGCACCAATCCCGAACCAAAGGGCAGCAAATGCGGGCAGCAGTAATTCTGACAGGATCAGAAGGATGCCTAATACAAACCAGTGCCAAGGTTCAAGAACTAATTCCATATCGTGACCTATATCGCTAAGTATTTAATTAATCATCATCTTTATATGATTGATCTTCAATGTAGCAGATGCGGCCGCAGATGAATATAAAAAAATCGTGCATCAAAATTTAGCCTGACGCGGCGGTTTAAGTGCTGCAGGAGACTGCTTGAAATCAGTAATTGCTTTTTCAATGGCACGAATTTTCAGCTGGGCTGCTTTTTCACCTTCCAGAATGGTCGCATTGCTGGCTTTCAGGTCTAAAGTACCGATATGGCCGACTTTGGGCTGGATCACCACATTGGCCTGACTCAGTTCCTCATGAATGCTTTGCTGTCCCATAATATTCAGGGTCTGATCCAGTACACCCCACATGTTCAGGGCTTTATTGCCATCTGGACGGGCAGAAATATCCACAGCAATCACAATATCAGCTCCCATATCTTTGGCGGTCTTGACCGGAATCGGACTGACCAGGCCGCCGTCGACATATTTGGTGCCGCCAATCACGGCAGGCACAAACACATTCGGAATACTGCAGGACGCGCGAACTGCCTGGCCGGCATTGCCTTTAATAAAATCTGCCTTGCGGCCATTGTCCAGACGAGTGGCAACAGCAGCAAAGCGAATCGGGAACTGCTCAATCGGTTTGTTCGCTACATTCTTGTTGACGAAATCCTGCAATTTTTGTCCGGCAATAATCCCTTGCCGATTCAAGGTTAAATCGCGGATATCCGACTCTTTAAAATTCAGGGCAATCTGCTGTAACTGATAAGGGGATTTGCCGCTAGCATACAGGCTGCCGACAAAACTGCCGGCACTGGTACCGGTAACGATTTTCGGTTTAATGCCATGTGATTCGAGCACTTTAATCACCCCAATATGGGCAAAACCTTTGGCACCGCCACCACCGAGAGCAAGTGCGACGACGGGTTCGCGGGCTTTGATAGGCGTGGTAGTGGTGGGTGTTTTAGTGGCTTTGTCACAGGCTGCAAGACTTAAACCAAGACAGCCAATCAAGGCATAATGGGCTAACTTCATTATAAAACTGGTGATTAAATCAACAAAATTCAGGCTATCACATCAAAAAAAGCCGTATTTGCCTAGTCTTTTTTCAAAAGCTTTTGTAACGGCTTGGCTACCCACTCTGGATTTTTGGCCGAGAATTTTCCTTCATAATACTGATAAATCTTTTCCAGATCATATTCATAGTCACCGGTCAGATGGTATATACCCAAGATGTGAATAGTCTTGATGTCATAGTCAAAGGAAAACATCACAATCGGCAAATGCGCCGCTTTGGCAATATGATAAAAACCACTGCGGATTTTTTCAGGACCCTTGCGTGAGCCTTCTGGTGCCATACCGACCCAGATTTGAGATGATTTTTCAATAATCTCGACAATCTGTCGGGTATGACCTTGTGGACTATCCCGCACGACTGGAACGACCCCAATCCATTCCAGAACCGGCTTGAGGGGAGTGCGAAATAGGCTATCTTTACCAAAAATCGTAATCTGAATACCGAGACCGAGCAGGGCGTTAAAACCGAGCCAGGCATCAATATTTGAAGTATGCGGAGAAATAATGGCCACAGCTTTGGGCAAATCGGGAAATTCTCCTTCCAGACGCCAGCCCTGAGCCAAGAAAAGTTGCCTGAAAAAAGTCCGGCTCAGTTTGCTGCCACGAGCCGGGACATGCGGCGGTAACCGGGGGAAACGTGTCTGGGTCATTACTTCTGTCTCTTCCTGAAACTAATTTTTCTTTATTTTTGATTATATTAGACTGTTGTAAAATCCGGATCATTGGCAAAATGTATGGCATCTTAAATGCCGTTAATGCATTTTCACCTTAAGGACTTGGCCTGCATATGCGGAATATCTATATCTTACTGTTTTCGCTGTATTGGGCACAGGGGCTTCCGGTCGGATTTATGACGCATGCCTTGCCGGTCATTCTGCGGGCTGAAGGGGTATCACTGGCGCATATCGGGGGCTTTGGCCTGCTGATGATACCGTGGTCGATCAAAATATTCTGGGCGCCTTTAGTTGATCGGCATGGATCGAGTGCCAAAGGTCATTACCGTAGCTGGATTATTCCCTTGCAATGGCTGTCAGTTACTGTCTTGATTGGACTTTCTTTTCTACCCATTCAGGCTTTGAACCAGCCGCTATATTTACTGCTGTTTTTTATCATGCTTTTGCTGATGAATGGTATTGGCGCCACGCAGGATATTGCGACCGATGCACTGGCAGTCAATATTCTGAAAAATGAGCAGCAACACTGGGGCAATACCTTTCAGGTGATTGGTTCGCGTCTGGGATTCATTGTCGGAGGCGGGGCCATATTATGGCTGCTCGATTTGCTGCAATGGCAAAGTACTTTTCTGTTGCTGGCTGCGCTGGTTTTTCTTAATACTTTACCCATTTTACTTTTTAGAGAACCTCAGCATTCAAAAATTATCACGCCAGCTGATAAAGGACCTGCACTCAGCAATATAAAAACCTATTTTCAATACTTTTGGTCAGATTTAACCTTGGCGAGGTGGCTTCTGGTTTTACTGACCTTTAAAATCGCCGATAGTTTATCCGGGCCTTTATTAAAACCGTTAATGGTAGATCTCGGGCTGAGCTTTAGCCAGATTGGCCTTTATGTCACCATGTTAGGTGCATTTGCGGCACTGATTGGGGCCGGATTGGCTGGCTGGTGTCTGAAATACTGGTCACATAGCCGGAGTTTACTGATTTTCTCTGTTCTGAAAGTCATGACTTTAATGGCTTACGCCTGGCTGGCTGCCCAGTATGAAATCCAAAATAAAGTAGAAAACTGGATCATTTATCTGATTAATGCCGCCGAAGATATGATCTCTGCCATGCTTTTGGTGGTCATGCTGACCTTGGTCATGCAATACAGTCGCAAGCATCTGGCCGGTACTGATTTTACCTTTCAGGTAGCGCTGATGGCCACAGTGAGTGGTGGGTTATATAGTCTGAGTGGGATATTCGGAGATTATTGGGGGTATGCACAGTATTTAACATATATTGTATGGATCAGTGTGTTTTTATTATGGCCTATCGTATTTTGGGGTAGAACACAACAAGACTCCTGATCATTGCAACGCATCAATTAAAGCCGTATTAAAAACAATCAAATTATTTTAAAAGTGTCGTTAATACATATTTTAGCTAAAAGTATGAGATAAAAATGATTTCAAACTGAGTCTAAAATTGTTAAATTTCTGATGTTTTTATACGGCTTATTATGTAGGTATAGTAAAAAATCATAAATCCAGTAAAATCATGTAACATGATAAGGATGGTTTTTAACTATGCACATTGTTCGTGAGTGATCTCGCGAGATAATAAAATAAGTCAATTTATAATTATAGATATTCCACATGCTTTAGATTTTAGTGGGAATCAGTGAGCTTTCAAAGCCAATGAACGTTTGTTCAATATGGAGAATTTAATGAATCAAGTTTTAACACGAAAGTTTTTAGTTAAGGGATTAGCAGTCGCAGTAACAACCTTGATGATGGGGACGGTTGCACATGCTGAAACACAAGAGCAAAAAGAAATTAAGCAGCTGCGTCAAGAAGTTGAAGCACTAAAAGCATTAGTAACACAGCAGCAACAAGTTCAGCAAAATCAAGCCGTGCAGATTGAACAAGTTAAAGCAGCACCACAACCATCAGCACCGAAAGCACTAAGTACAAAATCAGATACTGAAGTGAAGCTATATGGTTTCGTTCGTGGTGATGCTAACTATATCATTGAAGGTTCAGCAGGCGACTTCTCTGACGTTGCTAAAACCAATGGTCAAACCAGAGACAAGTTAGTTGCAACCGCAAAAACAACACGATTGGGTTTAGATTTTAAAACCAGTGTTAACGGTGCAGAGGTTGGCGGTAAACTTGAAAGTGATTTTGCAGGTACTAACGATTCATTCCGTATACGTCAAGCATATTTAACCTATGAAAATTGGTTGATTGGTCAAACCCAATCTAACTTCTTGTCAAATCATGCACCGTTTATGATTGACTTCAGCACCAACGTCGGTGGTGGTACTACCCGTCTACCAATGGTTCGTTATGGTTTTGATTTGACACCAGCAACGCAATTGTTCTTGGCGGCAGAAAAGCCAAACTCAAGTGCTGCACAGACTGAATTAAATGCCCAAGGCCAAAGAGTAAGTGTTGAACACATCAAATCAAGCGTACCAACATTGACCGCTAAATTGGCACACAACTTTGATGACAAAAAAGGTAATGCGTCTGCGCGTGCTTTAGTTGAAGTTTACAAAGATGAAGACATCAATAAGCGTAAAGCAGGTTGGGGTCTAGCAGCAGGTACAACGTATCAAGTAATTGATCCTTTAAAAGCGACGCTAGATGTCAGCTATACCAAAGGTGTAAACGGTATTTTGTATGGTACCAATGCCAATGCTGCATTCGTAGATGATGAAGGTAACCGTAATATTGAACAAAATGAAATTTGGGCGGTACAAACGGGCTTAACGTACAGCATTTTATCTAACTTAAAAACATCACTTGGTTATGGTGCATTGTTTGCTGATAAAGACTCAGACTATGCAGACCTCAATCCTACTGCAAACAAAGAGGTACAACAAGCTTGGTTAAACTTGGTGTATTCACCAGTTAAACCGCTTGAGTTTGGTGTTGAGTATGTCAACGGTGAGCGTAAAACCTTTAATAATGAAAAATTCAAAGATAACCGTATTGGTTTAATGAGCAAATATAGCTTCTAATTGATGATGTGAAGCTAAATAAAAAAAATCCCACCATTTGGTGGGATTTTTTTATCAATACCTTGGGAGAAGGTTGTTTTTAATTAAAGCATAGGGATTTTTGTACAGGCTTAAAATACAAATTCTAATCGAGAGTTTTATTTTCCTATCAAAAAGCGGTACGTCAGCATCACTTTTTATGCTTAAAACAACAAAACTTAGCAATTTTAGGTTTAATCTACCCAGTTTCGGGCTGTTACCATGACTGAAAGTTTCAACATTTTGATTTGAACATTATGATGATCCAAGCCGTTTTATTTGACCTTGACAATACCTTGACCCACCGTGATCTGACTGCACAGACCTATAGCCGTTATCTGGCAGAATATTATGCTCCAGCATTGGCACAGGTCGATTCAGATAAAATTATCGAGATTGTAAGACGCATTGATAATGGCGGTTATCCTAAAAAGGAACTGCTGACGCATGGCAGTATTGGTGCTTCGGCTGCCCATGCCTTATTGCAGGAACTCAGCTGGTTAAATCCTCCGAGCATAGAGGAACTGGCCCAGTTCTGGTTTAGCCAGTTTGGCCGTTTCGCTGTGGAAATGCCACAAGCAACACAAGTATTAACGCAGCTGAAAGATCAGGGTTATCAGCTAGCCATTGTTTCCAATGGCGGACATGACACCCGTTTGAATACGATTCGGGGTTTGGGTATTGAACCTTATTTTGATGAAATTATCAGTTCAGGACTGGTGGGCTTTAACAAACCACAGCCGGAAATATTCCAGATCACCGCAGAGCGTTTAGGCGTGCAATCTGCACAATGCCTGTATATTGGAGATCATCCGGTCAATGATGTACAGGGAGCAAAAAACGCAGGGATGAATGCCTTATGGATGCAGGGCTTTCATGCCGATGCCGAACATATTCAGCATAAAATTCAGCATCTGCCGGAAATTTTTGCCCATTTGCAGTTATTAAATCGCGCTTAAGTTACTCTCAAACAGTCAAGTGTTTCGGACCATTGCGTAGAGTCGCAGCGCGGGCATTGCTGGTCGGCACTCGAAAGAGTTTGTACCTGTCCACAGTAAATACAGGCATATAACTGTTTGGCCTTGGCCTGTTTGACAATAGAACAGCTCTTAGGAAAAAGAGGAAGACCGGGCCTTACTTCATCATCGCTAAATAATAACACACTGAATTTACCGTCAGTTTCCAGTAAACCTGTACGGACCTGACCGAGATGCTCAACACCTTGCTGGCGCATTTCGGCAAAGAATTCATCATGCGACATTTTACCTTTTTTAATCTCTTCAACGACCAACAGTCCATCTTCTACAATATAAATGGGTTTACCTTCCAGTAAGTCTTCAAACCACTGATATTTCATCATGAGCCAAGTGGTCAGACGATACATGATAATAATGACCGACATCACCAGAACCGCCTGAATCAGGGGAATATCTTCGGTAAACATCGGGTCACCGGCAATCGAACCCAAGCTCAAAATGATAGCGACTTCGAAGATGGAAAGTTGCCGTACCCCGCGTTTTCCGGTCAGGCGCAGAAACAGGATAATCATCGTGTACATCAGGGCACAACGCAGCAAAATTTCTGCGGTAAACGCCCAGGTGGTGTCATGTATAAATATCGTGGCCCAGTCCATTTAGATTCTTGATCCTCATTTTGCTCTTTGGCTCGAGTCTAGCAATATCAGTATTTTATTTGCTGCTGTGATTGTGTAAGTTTATGAATAAAAATAGATTCTATTTAAAAAAGAAGCTTGAGCTTAATAATCCAGCTATTGAATATAATAAAAATAAGATAGATATTTCATGTAAAAAATGCATAAAAAATCAGCAAATCAACTTTGAAGAAGATCACATTCTTTTTTGGCTATTTTTAAATCTATAAAAGTATTATCCATTTGAAATTTATCAATATAAATTCAGAATAACTTATTTTGAATATCTAAGAGTGTTTAGAAATTTGTAAGCAAATCACTTCATTTCTATAAAAATCTGTAGTTTGTAGCCTGAAAAAATAGAGTGATTACACTACTTTAATAAACTGTTTTTAAATTAGAAATTTGATTTTGATTTCCACCAAGGGACGTATTGTGAAAAAAATATTCACACTTTTAACGGTTATGGGTTTAAGTACAGCGGTCTGGGCAGATGCGGATTGGGATTATACTCAGCCTGAGCAATGGTCGACTTTGAGCCAGAAATATTCGGCCTGTAATGGTCTGAACCAGGCACCAATCAATATTGAGCGAACAGTGAAAGCAGAACTGGAACCGCTCAAGTTTAGCTATAACACCATGATCCATGCGATCGAAAATAAAGGTCATACTGTTCAGGTGGATTTTGCACAAGGTGGTGAATTGCAACTGGATGGCGATACCTTTGTGCTAAAACAGTTTCATTTGCATAGCCCGAGTGAAAACCTGATTAAAGGCAAAAGCTATCCACTAGAAATCCACTTTGTCCATGCCAATGCCAAAGATGAGCTGGCTGTCGTGGGGATGATGTTTGAACAGGGACAGGAAAGCCAGATGCTCAAACATATGTGGAACCGCTTACCGAAAAAGCAGGGCGAGAAAGTGATTTTGAAAACCCCACAAGCGGTGAATCAGATGTTGCCTAAGAATCTGGATTATTATCGCTTTAGCGGCTCGCTGACCACACCGCCGTGTTCGGAAGGCGTACGCTGGCTAATTCTGAAAGATATTCAGCAGGCTTCTGCCAAGCAGATTTCGGAATTTGCCAAATTGATGGGACATCCGAACAACCGTCCGGTGCAGTCATTGAATGGCCGTGTAGTGCTGGAATAATCAATATGAGAGCGAAAAAGCAGATTTTGGTCTGCTTTTTTTAATTCTGATACAAATTTCGAAAGGGCATACTGAAAAGGACTTTGTGACGAAAGCTGAAAGATTTAAGATAGATATTATTTCTTCTTTGACCTTCTCCTGCCATGCTCTTTGACTTGAAAACCATGATTCAGCCATTCACAGCGCTTTCGCCACAGCAGAAGAAGCTGGATCATCTGATTGATAAAATCGAGCAACAGAAACAGGAATTACACCAATGGCAACAGGCTGAAGAAGATCTGCAGCAATATACCCATAAAACATTTATGCCAGTCTACCATGAGTTGTATGGTGTACTGTTCAAGCAGCTGGAACAGCTCTGGAAGCACCTGCAGGAAACTACATTTTCCAAGGCAGAACTGGTGGTACTGGATGAAAAGATTCAGTACCTTGCAAATTATCTAAAAGACTCTCAGGCCATGTCGGTGCAACAAGCTCATAAAGTGAATGAAATCTTCACTTACTATCAGCAACGTGCCGAACATGCCCAATTCAGAAAAAGCCAAAAGAAAATTAATGAACTGGAAACATTCTTTAAGAGTGAGAATCCCTCAGATTTTGCAGATGTAGAAGTATTTGAAGAATGGGAATCAGATCATTTTCAGCAGGCACGTGAGCAAGCCAGGTTAAAACGCCAGCAGGAAAAACAGGCACAGGTTACAGCGATGGCAGAGCAGTCATTGAAAACCGTATATTTAAAAATTGCTGCCATCATTCACCCTGACCGTGAAGTGAATGATGTCAAAAAAATCAAGAAAACTGAATTATTGCAACGTGCCAATGAGGCTTATGCAGAGCAGGATCTGTTTACGTTACTGAAAATGCAACTGCAGATTGAACAAGATCAGGAAGTTTCACAAAAAGGTTTAAGCGCAGAGCAACTCAAGTTTTATCAACTGGCTTTGGATGCACAGAGCCAGAAATTACAAGAGCAGATTGATGCCTTGATTCATAGATTGGTCTGGTCATCGAAAACCAGAATTGCGGTGAAAAAGGGGAAAGGGAAAGTTCAAATTGCTGATCTGTATAAGCAGATTGACGAAGATACTTCAGCCATCAAACAGCAGATTAAAGTAGAAAAAGAACGCCTGATGTATATCAAAAAGGTGAGTGGCTTGGAGATGTTTTTAAGGCATGGGATGCTTTAACTTAATTAGAATTGCCTCTCCCTTGCGCAGCAGTGCTGCTCATCACTTGCGCTTCGTTTTAAAGCAGTGCTTTAAAACTTGCTCAGGAGAGGGGAAATCCATTACAGAATAACTTTAAGCTAGAATTTCAATATTGGAATTAAATAACAATAATTAAAGTCACAATGAAAGTTTCTTCTCCCTTTGGGATGAGAAGCACTGCTTCGCAAGGGGGAGAGGGAAAATAACAATGAAAATAGATCCTCAATTATTAGAATTCGCCAAATCAATGCGCCACACCGCCACCGATGCAGAACACTTCATGTGGCAACTGCTACGTGCCAAGCGTTTTATGAATCTTAAATTGTGATCCAACCGTATATTGTAGATTTTTACTGTCATGAAATTGGTTTAGTGATTGAGTTGGATGGTAGTCAACATGGATTGGAGGATGCTATTGCATATGATGGTGAACGAACCAAGTTTTTAGAGGCTTTGGGTTTAACTGTGGTTCGGTATTGGAATCATGATGTGTTGGGGCGGACGGATGTGGTGTTGGAGGATTTGTGGCAGAGGTATTTTGAATTGAAAAATACCTCTCCCTAACCCTCTCCTAAAAGGAGAGGGAACTGCATTGTGAAATTCATATAGCTATTAAATCAAATGATGCTCCCTCTCCCTATGGGTAAGGGCTGGGGTGAGGGTTTATTAAAAAATGATTATGATTCAATCTTAGATGATTGAAGATAAAAGAAATATTAAGATGAGTTCAGCAAAAAAATATCAAGTTTTTATTAGTTCTATATATACAGATTTGCTTGATGAGCGTCAGGCAGCAGTTGAAGCCATCTTACAAGCTGGACATATACCCGCAGGGATGGAGCTATTTACGAGTTCTAATCAGAGTCAGTGGGACATAATCAAAAGATGGATTGATGAATCTGATATTTATATGCTGATTTTGGGTGGTAGATATGGATTTATTGAGACAAAAAGTGGAAAAAGTTACACACATTTAGAATATGAATATGCACTTTCGATAAAAAAGCCTTTGTTCGTTATTGTTATAAAAGATCAAGCATTAAACCAAAAAACTGTTGCACAAGTTGAAAATCAAAACCCTGAAAATTTAAGAAAAAAGTACTAAGTTCAATGTGTGAATTCTTTGTTGATACAAAGGACATTCAGTTAGCTGTTCATAAGTGTCTTGGTAAAATTATTTATGATAATGAATTAATAGGTTGGGTTCGGGGAAATCAGCAAAATGAAGGTTTAGCTGTGGAATTAGTTCATCTTAATGAAGAAAATCGAAAGCTTAGAGAAGAGAATGAAAATTTTAAGCGTAATCTGCAAGTACGCCTACCAAAATTAACTTTAGAATTGAATGATGGTAAGCCTTTAATTTTAAAATATCAAGAATATAAAGAGCTATATTATATAAACAGAGAGCCTATTGATTAGTCTGCTATTGATGATGATTTAAAAGAGTTTTTATCTACTGAAAGCATTGAAAAATATAATCATGATTTATCCGAAATAACGGATGAAAAGATACTTGAATTTAATAGATTGATAAATTTAAAGACCATACTAGAAAACGGTTTAAAAGAGATTAACTTTAGAGTTTCAAATGATGGTACGTTGAAAGCTAACCAAGTGTATATTTCAATAAAGTTTCCTGATTTTATTTACGTTGAAGAAAAAGGTGAAGAAAAAGAAAGACTGAAAATAATTGAAGATCTGAATAAAAAGAGCTTAGAAATTATACCAACGCCTTTATGGAACCCGCTTAGTCAAGCGAAAGCTGACCTTAAAAAGAAAAAATTAGATGCTGTTAATCCATATAAAGGTATTTATGGTTTATCAAATTCATTATTAGGTCATAACTCAGAAAATCTTGCTTCAATAATGAGAGTAGATCCTATGAGGGGAATAACTGTTCCTAAAATTCCTAATGCTCAAGGTGATTATGATTATTTAGATAATCAAGGAAGAATAATCATTAAGATGGGCAATTTATTACATACCTTAGGTCGTTCTTATAATGATTATTATTTATTTCCTTTAGAGAAAGGGAAAGGAAATATAATTATAAATTTACATTGTGAAGAATACGCAAATGAAGAGCTTATAGAAATTCCAATTATTGTCGAATAAAAAATAAATCCCCTCAATTGAGGGGATTTTTTTGAATCAAACTTCAGTATTAAAGCGCTGCAATCTGCTCCATATTCGCCTTAATCTTCGTTAACTGGTCAGCAAACTCAGCAAGTTTCACTTTCTCGCCTTCAACCACAGCAGCAGGTGCTTTCGCCACAAAACCTTCATTTGCAAGCTTCGTTGCAATTTGGTCATGTTGCTTTTGAACCTTGTCCAAGTCTTTTTGTAGACGACCTAATTCCGCTTTAGGGTCAATTAAACCCTTCATTGGAACGTATACAGATACGTGACCAACGACAGAAGAAGAAGACAATGGTGGTTGTTCGCCATCCGCCAAGAAGGTAATGCTTTCAACTTTGGCCAATGCTTTGAACAACAGTTCAATACGTGCAATCTGCGCTTTTTCAGCATCAGTTGTATTTTGCAGCAGAACAGGCAACAAACGCGCATTACCTAGACCCATCTCACCACGGATGTTACGCACCGCACCAATCAAACCTTGCAGCCATTGCATATCTGCTTCAGCCTGGTCATTCATCAATGCTTGCTCAGCAACAGGGTACGGCGCCAACATAATGGTTTCGCCCATAATACCGAGTTTCGGCGCAAGTGTTTGCCAGATTTCTTCAGTCAGATAAGGCATCAACGGATGTGCCAAACGTAAAGACGCTTCCATCACCGAAAGAAGAACACGACGTACTTCAGCTTTACGCTCTTCAGACACATTTTCATCGTTCAGAACCGGTTTGGTTAATTCAACATACCAGTCACAGTATTCATTCCAGATGAATTCGTAAATCGCTTGCGCAGCCAGATCTAAACGGTAGGTTGCAAATGCGGTTTGCACCGCTTGTTCCGCTTTTTGCAGACGGCTTACGATCCATTGTTCAGGCAATTCCCAAAGGTCTTGACGTGCTTCTGAACCAATAGTTTGACCTTCGACATTCATCATCACGAAACGCGTTGCGTTCCAGATTTTGTTGGCAAAGTTACGGTAGCCTTCAACACGTTTCATGTCGAACTTGATGTCACGACCGGTGTTGGCAAGCGCACAGAAGGTGAAACGAACTGCATCGGTACCGTAAGACTGAATCCCTTCAGGGAATTCTTTACGGGTTGATTTTTCAATCTTCGATGCCTGTTTCGGGTTCATCAAACCTGTAGTACGTTTTTGTACTAATGTTTCTAAATCCACACCGTCAATCAAGTCTAATGGGTCAAGCACGTTACCCTTCGATTTAGACATCTTCTGACCTTCGCCATCACGTACCAGACCGTGAACGTACACAGTCTTGAACGGCACTTGAGGCGTCCCATCTTCATTTTTCATGAAGTGCATGGTCAGCATGATCATGCGGGCAACCCAGAAGAAGATGATGTCAAAACCTGTCACCAGTACATCTGTCGGGTGGAAGGTATTCAAGAAGTAGTTGGCTTTGTCTTTTGCTTCGTCGCCAGTCCAGCCTAAAGTCGAGAATGTCCAGAGACCTGAAGAGAACCATGTGTCCAGTACATCTTCATCCTGATTCAACTCAATATCGGCAGGAATATTGTTTTTCGCACGAACTTCTTCCTCGTTACGACCTACATAAACGTTGCCTTCCGCATCGTACCAGGCCGGAATGCGGTGACCCCACCACAATTGACGCGAGATACACCAGTCCTGGATATTATTCATCCACGCCATGTACATGTTGCTGTACTGCTCAGGCACGAACTTGATACGGCCATCTTGAACCGCTTCAATCGCAGGTTTCGCAAGCGGGGCAATTTTTACATACCATTGGTCAGTCAGTAATGGCTCAACAATCACGCCTGAACGGTCACCGCGAGGTGGCTTTAATGTATAAGGTTGGATCTGGTCTAACCAGCCTTCAGCTTCAGCCTGTTCAACGATCTTCTTACGTGCTTCAAAGCGTTCTAAACCAATGTAATCTGCAGGCGCAGGAATGGTTTTAGAAATCTGCTCACCCGCTTTCGCAATATATTCAAACTCAGCCAGTACTTCAGCATTTTTGTTGAAGATATTGATCAGTGGCAGGCTACAGCGTTTACCCACTTCATAGTCATTAAAGTCGTGTGCAGGCGTGATTTTTACACAACCGGTACCGAATTCTTTGTCGACGTATTCATCTTTAACGATTGGAACCGCACGACCAGTAATTGGCAGGATGATGTTTTTACCCACCAGATCCGTATAACGCTCATCATCAAGCGCAACAGCAACAGCGGTATCGCCTAACAATGTTTCAGGACGTGTTGTCGCCACAACGATATAATCTTTACCATCGTGTGTACGCACTGACTTGTCTTCAAAGAAATATTTGAAGTGCCATAACGAACTTTGTTCTTCTTTATCTGACTCTACTTCCAGATCAGAAAGCGCAGTTTGCAGTTTAGGATCCCAGTTCACCAGACGCTTGCCGCGGTAGATCAGGCCTTCTTCATGCAGTTTGACAAATACTTCTTTTACCGCATTTGATAAGCCGTCATCCATCGTGAAGCGTTCACGTGACCAGTCTACAGAAGAACCTAGGCGACGGATTTGACGGGTAATGTTACCGCCAGACTGTTCCTTCCATTCCCAGACTTTTTCGATGAATTTTTCACGACCCAAGTCATGACGGCTGATACCTTCAGCACCCAACTGACGCTCAACCACCATTTGCGTTGCGATACCGGCATGGTCCGTACCTGGCTGCCAAAGCGTATTTTTACCAGACATACGGTTATAACGGGTCAACGCATCCATGATGGCATTGTTGAAACCATGACCCATGTGCAGGCTGCCAGTGACGTTTGGCGGCGGAATCATGATACAGAATGATTCGCCTTTTTGAGACGGCTTGAAGTAACCGCGCTCTTCCCAGGTTTGGTACCATTTTTTCTCGATCTCGGTCGGATCGTAGGTTGTCGCGATATTTTGCGCTGAGTCAGTCATAGTCTAAACAGATCAAAAGTGAATGAAAAATTGCATCTATTGTAGCAAAAAAAATAGTACATGCGGCAGCTTAACCAAACGCAAACTTTAGCCAATTGGCATGTATAACAACTCAACGTATGATAGAACCATAAAAAACGCGACTCATCGCAGCATATCAAAAAAAGGATAATAAGATGAGCTATAACATTTCCCTCAAGCTTCGGCCCGAAACCCATCAGCGCTTTAAAGAGATCCATTCCAGATTAAATGCCGGCGAGCAAAACAGTCTCGCCAGACCCTTAGGTGAAAATCTGGCCGATATGGCCTGTGAAATTATTGACCAGATTTTTGGTGAGATTGTGCAACTTGCCAATTCGCCGAACAGTGAGTCTGAAAAAGTGATTCAGCAGATCATTCATACTACCCGTAAATATATGCCCTGGTCGGTCTCCTTATTTGACAATGAACGGCTCATGCCGATGGTGAATTACCTGCATCAAATGACGTATGAGCAGGCCGGTGATGCTTTTGTCCGTTATCCGGTGGAAAAGATGCTGGTGATGGAGCTGCTCGGCTGTATGGACCAGATGAAAAATGGTAATCACCAGTATGTAACACCGGCCTTAAAAGCCTTTACCCAGGTCATTGATCAGGGCGTGACACATTTGATCCGTCAACCGAAAAAAATGTTGAAATTTAATGTGGTCGTCGATAAAACCTTGAATGGGGTGATTCATTTAACCACCCAGTTAGGCTATAAACGTTTTGATAAACTCAGTCACATCTATGATGCTGATACCATGAGTTATTATTTTGAACATTTACTGGCATTTCTGGAAGACGAAATGCCTCAGCGCATCCATTAAAACAAGGGAAACAGGATTTCATGGCGAAAGTTGAAGACTTAAAGGGAAAAGTGGTCTGGATTACCGGAGCATCTTCAGGAATTGGCAAGGCGATTGCACAACAATGTGCTGCACTGGGCGCACAGGTGGTATTGACTGCACGCCGGCATGAAGAGCTGGAAAAGGTACGTCAGCTTTTAAACAATCCTGAACAGCATATTTCTATCACGGCTGATATCACGGATGAAAGCCAGGTTCGTCATGCCTATGATCAGGTTTTGCAGCAAAAAGGCCGGATTGACTGGCTGATTAACAATGCCGGACTCAGCCAGCGTGCCCTGATTCAGGACACCACCATGCAGACTGAACGTGCCATTATGGAAGTGGATTATTTCTCACAGGTATTTTTGACTAAAACCGTACTCCCCACTTTTCTGGAACAAAAATCCGGTCGTATTGTCTTTATTTCCAGTGTGGCAGGTTTGCTTGGTACCCAGTATCGTGCATCCTATTCGGCGGCAAAAGCTGCAATTCACATGTGGGCCAACAGCTTGCGTGCGGAAGTCGCTGCGCAAGGCGTGCAGGTTTCGGTGGTTTTCCCGGGCTTTGTCAAAACCAATGTATCCCTGAACGCCTTAAACGGTGAAGGAAAACCGCAAGGACATCCAGATGAAGCGATTGAAAATGGTCTATCCGCAGAAGATTTTGCGGCTCAGACTGTACAGGCTTTGCAGAACGGCGAAGAATATATCGTGATTGGCGGCAAGAAAGAAAAACTGGGCGTACTGGTTTCACGTATTTCACCAAAAGTTCTGTACAAGATGATCCGTAAAACCAAAGTAAAATAAATCATCCAGAGTAAAAAAGGGCAGGAGCGCCCTTTTTTATGTCTCTTAAAACCTCAATAAAAATAACAATACTTAAAAATGCAATTCATTTCTGGAGGGATTGCACGTATAGGGAAAGCAGCCGATAACATGGATATGCAGAAAATTACCTTTTCACGCTGGTACTTAAGTCAAAAGCCGGTATGTTAATTAAAAATAACAGCCAACTGGAATAAGCTCAGTCGATGAAAACACCGGTGCCAGACTACCTCAAGCATGTTTTAACTTCCTGCCGTGACAATGATAAAGGTGCCCTGGCAGATTATATTCCTGAGCTGGCAGCAGTAGACCCGGATAAGTTTGCTTTGGCACTCTCGACCGTAGATGGCACGATCTATTCAACCGGTGATGACGAGGTTGAGTTTACCATGCAGTCCATGTCCAAGCCCTTTGCCTATGCTCTGGCTTTGCAGAAAGTCGGCTTGACCAAGGTCATGGAAAAAGTAGGCGTGGAGCCTTCAGGCGAGGCCTTTAACCAGATTTCACTGGAGAAGGATTCCAATATTCCGAAAAATCCGATGATCAATTCGGGTGCAATTACTACCCATTCCCTGATTCCCTATAAACGAACAGTATCCCGTGCGGAACAGTTACGCCGTTTTTTAAGTGGTCTGGCGGGGCGTGAGCTGAGTTTTGATACCGAAGTATATACCTCTGAACTGAAAACAGCATTTCGTAACAGATCTTTGGGTTATATGCTACGTACAGTGGGGGTGCTGGAAGAAGATCCAGAAGCGATTGTAAATGGTTATATCAAACAGTGTTCAATCAAGGTGACGGTCAAGGACCTGGCGATGATCACCGCGGTACTTGCCAATGGCGGGATTCAGCCACAAACCGGTAAAAAATTGCTGGACCGTTCTGTGGTGCGGCAAGTCCTGAGTGTGATGCTCACTTGCGGGATGTATGATGCTGCCGGTGACTGGCTGACCACGGTGGGTATTCCGGCTAAAAGTGGGGTCGCAGGCGGTATTATCGGCGTTTTGCCGGGACAGGTGGGTATAGCTGTATTTTCTCCACGTATTGATGAGCATGGACATAGTGCGCGCGGCGTCGAAATTTTTGAACGTATGTCCCGGGAAATGGGACTGCATTTGATGGAAGGAACCCCCTCGGCACAAACCATTTTGCAAAGCCGTTATCTCACCGGTAAGAGGGACCATGTGGTGGTGTACGAACTGCGTGGCGTATTACAGTTTACCGAATCGGAAATGCTGCTACGTATATTGCAAGATGAACCGGAAGGCAAAAAACGGATTGTATTGGATCTGACCAATTTGACCTTAATTCATAATGTCGGTGCCCGGATGTTATTTGAAGGCGTGGCCCGTTTGAAGCAGGATGGCCATCCAGTCGTGGTGGTTGACTCTGAAGGGATTTTGAGTGAAGCACAGATGAAGGGCAATAAAAGGGTGGTGGTCAAAGAAAAACTGGACAAGTATCTAGAAAAGTTTCAATAAATATTTTTCTGTCATCTTGATTGAAAGCAAGGTTTATCCTCCTCGCCAGGAAATTAAAAAGCCCCGAGAATTCGAGGCTTTTTATTGGGTGTTATTTACTTAATATGCTCTGCAATATCGCTAAAGATGACACCTAAGCCGTGTGCGCCGGCATCCGGATAGCCCAAGCTACGGTCACCGACAGTTCCGGCACGTCCCATACGTGCCACGATATCTTTGGTCGATTCCGCACCTTTTACCGCAGCGGCTGCACCCAGCACAAAGTTTTCTTTAAATGTTTTGTCGGTATTGGCAGACCATGAATCTGCACAAGGAACCAAAGCATCAATCAGGGTTTTGTCACCCACCACAGCGCCACGACCAAATGAACGCTCACCAGTAGTTTGAATGCCTTTTACCGCAGCTTGAAGCATCTCGGCAAAATCTGCCACAGTTAATGTGGATTTGCCTTGAATGGCTTTACTCGCTGCACGAAACGCTGAACCCCAGATTGGACCCGACGCACCGCCACAATGCTCCATGATAATCATCGAGCTATTCAGTAGGAATTCATCCATGTGCTGTGCTTGAATCAGGCTTTGCCATTCGCGTTTCAGCTGTTTAAACCCTTTAGCCACACTCATGCCAAAATCACCATCGCCTGCATGGGCATCCAGCTCGCAGAATGGCACTTCATTTTTGATAATGCAGGCAGCCATTACGTCAACGACATAACGCATATTTTCTATCGTGAACTGTTCATTTTGAATTTCAGCATGTTCAGGCTGAGTTTCGACTTCCGTATTTATTACATCTTCTGCTGCGGCATTTTTTGTTGAGAAGATTAAAGGCTGTGCTGCTGAGCCATCCATTTTAAGAGCAGGCGTGTTGGCTTCCGCATCTAAGTAGCTTTTTAGCTCATCATCGACTACCAGAAGAGACACCGATGCACCATTCATGTCGATACTGGTCATGTAGTTGCCGACAAAAGTGCGATAAATCTTGATGCCTTTGCGCGCCAGATGTTCGCAAACATCATTGTTAAACACATACAGTTCTTGCATTGGTGTTGAACCAAAGCCGTTGACTAGAACAGCAACTTCAGTCAGATCAGGACGGTCCAGAAACAGATCATCGATAATACGTTGTGCCAGTTCTTTAGATGGCAGAATTTTTTCACGGCGGATACCCGGTTCGCCGTGGATGCCGATGCCGTATTCCATTTCATCATTCGCTAGGGTAAAGGTGGGTGTACCTTTGGCAGGAACAGTACATGAGCTATAGGCGAAACCAAGACTAATCACGTTATCCGCTGCTTTTTGAGCCACAGCTTTGACTTCCGCAAGCTCTAAACCTTTTGACGCTGCTGCACCTGCAATTTTATGCACGAAGATGGTACCAGCAACACCACGACGACCAACCGTATAGAGGCTGTCTTTAACGGCAATATCATCTGCCACTTTGACGTAATCTACTTTAATGCCATCTTCCGCAGCCAATGCAGCACCATTCTGGAAATTCATCATATCGCCAGAATAGTTTTTGATGATCATCAAAACGCCTTTGTCTGTTGCCACATGTTGCAGGGCTTTGTAGACCTGAATTTGAGAAGGTGATGCAAATACGTCACCGCATACGGCCGCGTCTAACATGCCTGTACCGACAAAGCCTGCATGTGCAGGCTCATGACCAGAACCACCGCCACTGATCAGTGCCACGTTATTGTGTTTTTGTTTACGTGAAATGATTTTGTGCGATTCGGTAAATTGCAGTTCTGGATGGGCAAGTACAAAGCCTTTGCACATTTCGACAACCAGGTTTTCAGGGTTGTTGATGAGTTTTTTCATTGTTGCACCAATGGGTTAAATGGGAGAGGTAAATTTTTGTTAAGTATGCGGAATTGTGGCTGGTTTGTCTGACTAAAATATGTAAAAACGGGTGGGGGTGGGGAAGAATGGACAGTAGACTAACTTTGATCTATAAAATCTATATAAATGAATCTCCCTAAATGCCTCTTTGAGAAAGAGGGACTTCACGCGAATTTGATGATGGTTTTTGGATTCGTGTTGTTCCTCCCTTTGCAAAAGGGAGGTTAGGGGGGATTTATAAAAACAAATTAGTAGAATAAAAAATGAAACCCTACAATAAAAATCTAAAACAAGCCTCGCGTGATTTACGCAATCATATGACCGAGGCAGAAAAACTATTATGGTCGCGAATTCGCAATAAGCAAATTTTAGATTTGCAGTTCTATCGACAAAAGCCGATTTTGAATTACATCGTGGATTTTTACTGTCCTGCTGCCAATTTGGTGATTGAGTGTGATGGCAGCCAGCACTTTACAAATGAAGGCTTAGAAGCGGATCGAGTTCGAGATGAGGCTTTGGTGCAGTTGGGTTTAAAGGTGTTTAGATTTGATAATGGGCAGGTGATGACGCGGTTGGATGATGTGGTGGAAGTGGTTTATCAATCTTGTTTGAATGAGCTTTCTAAAGAACTTCCCTAACTAAAGAATCCCCCTCCTTGCGAAGCGATGCTTCTCACCTTTGATAAAGGGAGACTTGCCATGAATTAAATCGCGGTTTTGGATTCGTGATGTTCCTCCCTTTTTTAAAGGGAGGTTAGGAGGGATTAATAATTATAAATCTGGACTGCTCCCAGTTGCTAAATGTGCAATGTTAGATATTGAATATTTGTATCTTACATTTGTAAGAGATTTATCTTCAATTGGTTTAGCCTCAAACTTAAAAGAATTAGGCTTCAAGTACATCTGGAAATATTTGATTTTACGTCCTTGCAATGTTTCCATTACTTGTTCAATTTCTTCATTTGGAGTTTTCAATCCAAAATAAATTGCTTTGACTGCTCTATAATCATAAGAATTAATGCCTTGATTTTCTGTGATGATTCTTAATTCTTGTTCATATTCCCATCTCTTTGATTTATACCCCAGCATTTTTTTAACTAGATGGCCAGGATCGGCTTGGTTAAAAGCTTGAGAAAAATCTAAATTTTGAATTTTATCTGAATATTGAATATCAAAGAATCGATGTTGAGGATTTTGTTTTGCCAAGAGTTGATCTAAATCATATTCGATACAAAAGCCGTTATGACTATTGGAATAGTGAGCCCATAACAGTTCATCGTCATAACGTTTGCTCAAAGAAAAAATACCTAATTTGGTATCTTTCATATTAATGATGTTTTGAAAACTTTGTTCAATTAAGGCTAAATTATCTGAATGTTGATAAAAGATCTTTTTTAGATTTCCTATTTGTTGTTGATAATTATCAATTGAAATCAATCCTTCACAAGGATCGTTGAGTTGACTTGTGCTAGAAGCCCAAAAGGTATCATTTTTTAAAGACTTTAAATCTCTTTCAAAAGAACCACCACGATATTTATAAACTAGCATATTATTTATATTTTGAATGACTTACCTAAATATATCTTATGGTTATATAAATTAAAATCCCTCCCAACCTCCCTTTAAAAAAGGGAGGAGCTGTCACGTAATCAATTTGATCCGTGAAATCCCCCTCTTTGAAAAAGAGGGGTTAGGGGATATTAAAAGATTCAAACTAAAAATCCCCTCAACCGAGGGGATTTTTAGTTCCCCCTTTATCAAAGGGGGTTAGGGGGATTCAGTGATTTTTAAACCACAGAATCATCCAAATTCGGTGCTAACCAACGTTTCGCTTCATCCAAAGTCCAACCTTTACGCTTCGCATAATCTTCTAACTGATCGCCAGAGATTTTACCTACGTTAAAGTATTCGGTTTCAGGGTTTGCATAATAGAAACCGCTCACTGATGAAGGTGGCCACATTGCAAAGCTTGAAGTCAGGTAAGTACCCATCTTCTCTGTCGTACCTAACCAGTTGAACAATGGTGCTTTTTCAGAATGTTCAGGACAAGCAGGGTAGCCCGGTGCAGGACGAATACCCACATACTTCTCTTTGATCAACTCATCATTGGTTAATTGTTCATCTGCCTGGTAGCCCCAGAACTCTTTACGAATACGTTGATGCAAGTGCTCAGCAAAAGCTTCAGCAAAACGGTCACCCAAAGCTTGAACCATAATCGCGTTATAGTCATCGCCTTTGGCTTTGTATTCTTGCGAAAGTTCTTCCGCACCAAAAATTGAAACTGTAAAGCCACCCAGGTAATCCTGCGCCACATCTTTCGGTGCAATAAAGTCAGCCAGAGAGTAGTTCGCTTTACCGGTCACTTTGTCAGACTGCTGACGAAGGTGCTCGAAGCTATGCGTCACATTGCCATTTTCATCAGCAACAGCAACCGTATCTGCCGCCACACGATTCGCAGGATAAATGCTAAACGTCGCACGCGCATCGAAACGTTTATTCTCGATGATGTCTTTCAACATTGCTTGTGCTTGTTCATACAAATCACGTGCAGCTTCACCCACCACTTCATCTTCAAGGATTTTCGGGAATTTGCCCGCCAGGCTCCAAGAAATAAAGAATGGCGTCCAGTCAAAATATTCCACCAAGGTTTCTAAAGGATAGTTGGTGAATGTTTGTGAGCCAATGAAATTTGGTTTAACTGGCGCATTCTTCGCAAAGTCGATTTTGAAACCATTTTCAATTGACTCAGCATAAGAAAGCTTCGCAGCTTTCGGCTGCTTATTGGCAAGACGGATACGGATTTTTTCATAATCCGCGGCATAGTCTGCTGCCAGTTTTGGTTTCATCTCGGCAGAAAGCAATTGCGTTGCCACACCCACCGCACGAGAAGCATCAGCCGTGTAGTACACGCCATCATTATGATACTGCGGTGAGATTTTCACAGCGGTGTGCGCTTTAGAGGTCGTCGCACCCCCAATCATCAGTGGAATGTTAAAGCCTTTACGCTGCATTTCTTTAGCAACAAAGACCATTTCATCCAATGACGGTGTGATCAGACCAGACAAACCGATGATATCGACTTTTTCATCAATTGCAGTTTGTAGAATTTTCTCACATGGCACCATCACGCCAAGGTCAACGATGTCATAGCCATTACAGCCTAATACCACGCCCACGATGTTTTTACCGATATCGTGTACATCGCCTTTCACCGTAGCCAAGAGGATTTTACCTTTGGCTTCAGCCTGGGTTTTTTCAGCTTCAATGAACGGGTTTAACCACGCGACGGCCTGTTTCATGACACGTGCCGATTTCACCACTTGTGGCAGGAACATTTTGCCGGCACCAAACAGGTCGCCGACCACGTTCATACCCGCCATGAGCGGACCTTCGATCACATCCAGCGGACGCGTCGATTTTAAACGGGCTTCTTCCGTATCCTGATCGATATAAGTGGTGATGCCTTTTACCAGTGCATACTCAAGACGTTTTTCAACGGACTCGGCTCGCCATTCAAGGTTTTCTTCCGCTTTTTGCTGACCGCCTTGACCCCGGTATTTTTCTGCAATGGTCAATAATTTTTCAGTTGCTTCCTGACCGCTTTCGCCCTGGTTGTGGTTCAAGACTACATCTTCAACGGCATCTTTAAGCTCTTTGTCGATGTCATCATAAATCGCCAGCTGGCCGGCGTTCACGATCCCCATGGTCAAGCCTTTCTGGATCGCGTGATACAGGAACACTGCATGGATCGCTTCACGTACAGGCTCGTTACCACGGAATGAGAATGATACGTTTGAAATACCGCCTGAAATCATCGCATTTGGCAGATTTTCTTTAATCCAGCCGGTTGCTTCAATGAAGTCCACGCCATAGTTGTTGTGTTCTTCAATACCCGTTGCCACCGCAAATACGTTCGGGTCAAAGATAATATCTTCAGAAGGAAAGCCCACTTCGTTCACAAGTACATCGTATGAACGCTTACAGATTGCTTTTTTACGTTCTGCTGTGTCGGCCTGACCATTTTCATCAAATGCCATCACGATCACCGCAGCACCGTACTGACGGCAAAGGCGTGCACGCTCTACAAACTCGTCATAACCTTCTTTTAAGGAAATCGAGTTCACAACGGCTTTACCTTGAACGCATTTCAAACCTGCTTCAATAATCTCCCATTTAGAAGAATCGAGCATGATTGGCACACGTGAAATATCAGGTTCAGATGCGATCAGGTTCAGAAAGTGCACCATCGCACCTTGTGAATCCAGCATGCCTTCATCCATGTTGATGTCGATAATCTGCGCACCGGCTTCCACCTGTTGACGTGCCACGTCCAACGCTTCTGTGAAGTTTTCTTCTTTAATTAAACGAAGGAATTTTTTAGAACCCGTGACGTTGGTACGTTCACCGACGTTCACAAATAACGAATCTTTAGTGATGTTAAATGGTTCTAAACCACTTAAACGGCATGCAGGCTCAATTTCAGGAATCTGGCGAGGGGCAATACCTTCAACCGCCTGCGCAATCGCGCGGATATGATCTGGCGTAGTACCACAGCAACCACCGGTAATATTGATTAAACCACTTTCAGCAAATTCTTTAATGAATGCCGCAGTTTCTTCGGGGGTTTCATCATAACCACCAAACGCATTTGGCAAACCTGCGTTAGGATGCGCAGAAACGAAGGTGTCGGCAACGTCAGACACGGTTTTTACGTGTGGACGCATGGCATCTGCACCAAGTGCACAGTTAAAGCCGATTGAAATCGGTTCTGCATGACGCATTGAGTTCCAGAACGCTTCAGCGGTTTGACCTGTTAATGTACGGCCTGATGCATCGGTAATCGTGCCTGAGATCATGATTGGCAGTTCATAACCCAGTTCCTTGAACACTTCTTTTACTGCAAAGATGGCAGCTTTAGCATTGAGTGTATCGAATACAGTTTCGATCAGGATGATATCAACACCACCTTCAATTAAGGCTTTGGTCGATTCGATATAATCAACTTTCAGGGCATCAAAGGTGATGTTACGAAATGCTGGGTCATTTACGTTGGGCGAAATAGAAGTAGTACGTGATGTTGGCCCGATGACTCCGGCTACAAAACGCGGTTTTTCCGGCGTTGAATATTTAGCACAGGCTTCTTTGGCAAGACGCGCAGCAGTGCGATTAATCTCAGGAACCAGATCTTCCATATGATAGTCAGACATAGAAACACGCGTACCGTTAAAGGTATTGGTTTCAATAATGTCTGCGCCGGCTTCAAGATATGCTTCGTGAATGCCTTGGATAATCTGCGGTTGGGTCAGGACTAAAAGGTCATTGTTGCCTTTGAGGTCAAAGGCCCAATCGGCAAAACGTTCACCACGATAATCGGCTTCTTCCAGTTTATGGCGTTGGATCATGGTACCCATCGCACCATCGATAATTAAAATTCTTTTGGCAAGAAGTTCTTTTAAGGTGGTTAATGTCGACATTCAAACGTTCTCAGCAGTCTTTTAAAACGGCTGTAATCTTAGCAGATTAGTGAACTGATTTCTGCTGACATTGCTCAGAATGATGGATAAGTATGATATGAAAATTTGATAAGTCAGTAGATAAACATAAAATTCTGAAATCCGGACCAGAAAATATAGTTAACCTGGCTCTGATTTGACCGGTTTAGGGCAGGGGCAGAAACACAAAATTGAACTGAGGCATCTATTCATAAAAATGTCATATTCATTCCTTATGCTATGCAACTGAAACTTTATTCAGCCTGCTGACAGAAAGGGCTTCGATGGTTTTGGTAGCAAAATGTGTGTACTTTTTGCGCAGAAACAAGCTGGAATGCTATCTCAAGTGAATGATTTATAAAATCAAAATTTAGTTTTTAGTCGGAATTAAACAGGACGAATGACAGCAAGAAAATCCAAATAATTGCATCATATGACAACAGTTTGTCATATAATTGTCACAATTTAACTGAACAATATGAGGATCATTGAATCCTCTATTCCTGCTTGCATGAATCCTAATCCAACTCCCGTAGATTCAGCACACAAGTCGGCTTCGAAAAAGTCGACCAATGTTCATGTGCCAACACCGAAATTTTTTATGCCGGTGTTCTTGACTCTTATTATCACTACGCTGATTTATATCGGCTTCCAATTGTCTTCAGATTTAGCACATGTACCGGCCTTAAGCCTGTATTCAGTTATTTTGTTAGCAACTGCACTTTTTATCGCATTGAGCTTTGAATTCGTCAATGGCTTCCACGATACAGCCAATGCTGTTGCTACCGTCATTTATACCAATGCACTCTCAGCTCCCGTCGCAGTGATGTGGGCCGGCTTCTGTAATTTCCTTGGGGTTATGGTGGCCAGTGGCGCGGTTGCTTACGGTATTATTGCGTTATTGCCGGTTGAGCTGATTATGAATGTCGGCTCTGGTGCAGGCTTTGCCATGGTCTTTGCCATGCTGATAGCGGCCATTCTCTGGAACCTTGGAACCTGGTTCCTTGGTATTCCTGCATCCAGTTCGCATACCCTGATCGGTTCGATTCTGGGTGTTGGCATCATGAATTACATTCTGAATGCCGGCAGTGGCGCTTCAGGTATAGACCTGGAGCAGGTGATTAAAGTTGGTAAGGCGCTATTATTTTCGCCTCTCATCGGTTTTGCATTTGCAGCGGTGCTGTTCCTGCTGGTGAAAAAAATCTTCAAGCGTCAAATGGAACTGTTTCAGCCACCTGAAGGCAACAAGCCACCACCTCCATTGATTCGTGCCATGCTGATTTTTACCTGTACAGGTGTGAGTTTTGCACACGGTTCAAATGACGGTCAAAAAGGCATGGGTTTGATCATGCTGATTCTGATTGGGTGCGTACCTCTGGCGTACTCATTGAACAAGAATCTGGATGCCCAGCATATTCAATCTTTTGGCCAGTTGTCGGCACAAACAGCCGATGTGATCTATCCAAATCATCAGGATATTCCGGATGAGCAAGCCCGTGCTGTTATCACCAAGTATATCCAGACCAAGGAAATTACCCCTGAAGTCATTCCGGCACTGGCAAGTTTGACCGATCATCTGGGTGAGAAAGTAGCTAGCTATAGCAACATTAAAGATGTGCCTGAAGCTCAAGTTTCTGAATTCCGTAACGACATGTACCTCAGCACAACCGCTTTTAAACGTCTGGATAAAGCAGAATCTTTACCTGCGATGTCTGCTGCGCAAGAAAAAACGGTGGATAAATACCGTGATAATCTTGACTCATTCCTGCAATATATTCCAACCTGGGTGAAAGTTGCAGTTGCGCTTGCACTGGGTCTAGGTACCATGGTGGGCTGGAAGCGTATTGTTGTGACCGTCGGTGAGCGTATTGGTAAAGAACATATGACCTATGGACAGGGCATGTCCGCCGAGCTTGTTGCGATGTCGACCATTGCTGCGGCAGATGGTTTCGGTATGCCAGTATCTACTACTCATGTACTGAACTCAGCAGTAGCCGGTACCATGGTAGCAAACAAGTCAGGACTGAATTTCCAGATGGTGAAAACCATTCTGTCTGCCTGGGTATTTACCTTGCCAGCAACGATCTGTCTGTCAGGTGGTTTGTATTGGATATTGTTAAAAGTGTTCTAAACATCGTTGATAAAAAAACGCTGCCTCGGCAGCGTTTTTTTATGGGTGATTTTTACCTCTCCCTTGCGCACTCAGAATATATTCTGAGGATGCTCATCTCCTAAGAGGAGAGGGGATTTTACATAATATATTCAAATATGGGTATTGACTGTAAGCCCAAAATAGAAATGTCCGGTTTCTCCAAAGTAAAAATGTCCGCTTTTAGAATATGCACTTTTGCAATTT
>NZ_JAYWYX010000024.1:0-57836 GCF_048147925.1 Acinetobacter sp. 226
GAAGTTTTAATCTTCATCACCGCCGATGGATGTGCATTCTACAGCATTTCACATCCCTTGCAACCCCATTTTTTAAACTTTACAAACGCATGTTTATTTTATAATCCATAAAATCCATAAATTACTGTTTTATTTATAAAAATTATTTTAATAAAAGTTTGAGTTATTATTTAATACAAAACCAAATAATACCAACCTACTGATAAATATGAATTTAAATTACCACCCTCAACAAAAAGCAGGAAAAAACTCCTGCTTTTTGTTTATTTTCAGTTCAAATTAGAATTTCATACTGATTCTTGCCCAGTAATTCCGTCCGATATTATTAAATTGCTCATTGGCAGCAAATCCGAAACCGGAACTGCCCATCTTGTTCAAATGCTCGGCATAGGTACGGTCCAGTACATTATCGATGCCCACAGAAAGATCCATGTTGTCATTTACATGATATGTACCATTTAAAGAGAGAGTGCCAAAACCAGCACTTTGCTTTAGATCATAGCCGACAATATTGCCTTCACGCTCACTAATCCGGTTCTGGCGATTGACCAGGCGCCAGTAGGCACCCAAAGTATAGTTATCCTGGATATAACGTAAATTTACCCGAGCCTCCAAAGGTGAAATCTGTGGCAACGGCGTATTGTCACTGGTATTTTCACCCCAGGCATACATCGCACTCAGGTCAGCCTGAATCGCATCAGTAAACTGATATCCGATTCCGACTTCTGCACCTGCCACCGTTGCATCTACATTTCGGCTATGCGCTTCTAACATTCCCATATTACCTGTTGGCAAGTAAGTCGTGAGGATGTAATCATTGATCACACCTGCATATGCCGATGCCCATGAACTGAAATTACCATGTTCATGCTGGTAGCCAATATCCAGCTGTAAAGTTTTTTCAGTATCAATGTTCTTAAAGGTATTAGGATGACCATTGCCTGATTTTGGACTGAACAGCTCCCAGTAATCCGGCATACGTTCGACATAGCCAATACCAATATAAGTCTTGCCATCATCATGGTCTGGATGCTGATTCTCAAAACGCAAAAAAGTACTTGGTAAAGTTTCTTTACGCTCTTGGTTTGACTCCACTGCTTCTACTTTGACCTGATCCAGACGCAGGCCACTCACCAGCTTATGATTATCACTAACCTCATAACTGAGCTCACCGAAACCACCGATCGACTGGAATTCCATATCTTTAATACGTGGCTTATTCTGATACGCTGTCATCAGATTTCCGTTACGTTTGCTATGCTGATTATTCTGGCTATCGATACCTGTAATCAGCTGTAAATTATCCCATTCACTGGTCATTGCCATACGCGCATTCAATGTCTTACGCGCCACATTAGTGGCCATAGGCATACTCATCATACCGCCAGGCTTGAACTCGCGCAGACTATAGTTATCCATGACATGATCATTAAAATTGTAGTTTACCTGTGCTTCAATTTTCTTGATCACATCGCTGACATTTCTCTTTTCAACACGCAAACCCAGACTTTCACGGGCAAACTTGGAGCCATCCATTGCACGGCTGGCATACACAGCTTCACCATCCGCCTTGCCCCCGGTCAGCTCTACCCAGGTATCACTATCCGGTGTCCAGCCTAATGCAACGTCGGCATTCCAGCGCTCCCAATCGGAAGGAACGGTCGTGCCATTACCATCTTTATAACTGTCTGAAACAGAGCGGCTGGTATTCAGGCGAATATATTTCTGTGCATCACCTGCTGCAACTTCGACATTATGGTCAAGACGTCCGAAGGAGCCCAGCAGGACACTGGCCTGACCGCGATAGTGATTGTCTGCATCAAACTGTTCAGGTGAACGCTCAAAAATGACGGTTGCGGCTGAACCGGTATTGGCATATTGCACCGTCTGCGGACCTTTAATGACCGAAATCTGGTCATAGCTTTCCGGGGAAATATAGGAGGTGGGCGAATCCATCCGGCTTGGACAGGCCCCCAGATTTTCCGTGCCATCCGTTAAAATTTTAATTCGTGAACCGAACATACCGCGGAAAGTGACATCCCCATTGGTTCCTGCACCACTATTGACTGAACTAAAACCCACAATGCTTTGCAGATAATCTGCGCCATCTGTGGCAGGAACAGGCTGGATCGGCTGTTTAGGATCGGCATGGACAACCAGTCCATTGGCATCATTACCTGCAGTCGAGGTCACCACAATCGGCGCCATGGTTTGTACAGGCATGGCTTCATTGGCCATTACCGAAGCTGAATAACAGGCAATACAAATCGCAGCCGCAAGTGGCTGTAGAAAAAACTTAGGCTGAGCCATTTTCTATCTCACTGAATACATAAATTGAACACGGTCTAAGTCACTCAAGACCCAGACGAAAAACAACGTGGATTTATGCAAGCAGTGGTGGAGCTCTGCCCTGCGGTAACAGGAACAGCCGCTGCAGAGCAAACCAGACATGCTTAAAGGTTTTTTCAAAAGCCAGCAGTCTGACCTGGATTCGATCCAGAACTTCTTTAATGTCCAGTTCAGGCGGCAAGATCAGGTTGCCATAGACGGTACAGTACTGGCATTGATGGCTGGCATCATGCTCATGGACATCAGCAGGAATATGCTGTGCTGTGACAGAATGCTGAGCGTGCTGCTCGGCATGATGAGAATGATCAACAGAGGATTTGTCTAAAAGTGCATGCGTGATGGTTTCACAGACCGGAGCAACCTGATATTGCTTTGGCAATAAAGGCTGTAAAAATACCGCAATCTGTAAAAACACTGCTACCAAGGAAAGTAGCAGACCGCCCCGCAGGACCATAGGCAAGCCCTTAAATTTATCTAGGCCAAGTATAGCAAAGCCCAATCAGAATTGGGCTGGTTTGGCCATTAAAATAGACTTTGAAATTATCCTAACGTTTCACGGCTACTTTGTCTTTATTCCGCTGGCGTACCAGTTTTTCCACTTTTTCACGGGCACGCTGGCGTTTTAATGGCGATAAATAATCAACAAATAACTTGCCATTTAAGTGATCCATTTCATGTTGGATACACACAGCGAGAAGTCCGTCAGCATCGAGCTCAAATGCTTGACCTTCCAGATTAATCGCCTCAATTTTTACGCGTGACGGACGATCAACTTTATCGTATATTTGAGGGACTGATAGACAGCCTTCTTCGTAGGGCTGCGTTTCTTCAGTCAATGGTGTGATTTTGGGGTTAATGAACACCATCGGTTGATCTTTATTTTCAGACAGATCCATAACAATCAGCTGAATATGACGATCCACCTGAGTCGCGGCAAGTCCGATACCTGGTGCTTCATACATGGTTTCAAACATATCCGCAGCGAGCTGACGAATTTCATCAGTCACTTCTTCGACAGGTTGTGCAATGGTACGAAGACGGGGATCCGGGAAACTTAAAATAGGTAATAAGGCCATACTGCGTCCTCAATTATGCCATTGATCAAAAAAACCAAATGAAGGGAATGCTTCATCAAAAAAATGTGTGTAAGATCGTTATTATAACGCAACTACGCACATAATTTTAGGAATTATGATAATGAAAAAGGTTTTGAAAGGCATGCCATTTTTTAGTGCCTTGGGGTTTAAAAATCAGATGCTGGCACTTGCCGTCTGTGTTGGCGTCAGTATGGGGACCATTCATTCTGCTGAGGCAGCACCTGCACGCAACGTTAATCCACCGGCATTAAAAGCCAATGCACCAAACGTTTATGTGGTGAAAAAAGGCGATACGCTTTGGGATATCTCAAAACGCTTCCTGAAAAATCCGGTACGTTGGCCGGAAATCTGGGCCAGCAATAAACACGTGAAAAATCCGCACTGGATTTTCCCGGGTGACCGCCTGCTCATGTGTGATTACCAGGGCCGCCCGATTATTGGTAAAGACGAAGGGGATGGTTGTGAGGGTATTATCAGCCGCTATCTGGGCAGCACTACCCTGCAACCCCAGATTCGGGTTGAATCTTTAAATAACACCATTCCCGTGATTCCACTAGAACATATCAGGCAATGGCTAGAGCGTTATACCCTGATGGCGCCTGATTCAGTTCAAGGTACGCCCTATATTCTCGGAACTGCAGATCAGCGCGTACTGGCAGGCAAAGGCCAGAAAGTTTATGCACGTGGCAACGGTCTGGAAGTTGGTCAACGCTATGCCGTTTATCGTGAAGCGGAACCGTATGTATTTACGGATGCAAACGGCAAGAAATATACTGCTGCACTTGAGCTGCAACAGGTGGCGTCTGGTATTGCAGTACGTAACGAAGGTGATGTCACCACACTTGAACTGACGGACAGTTACAATGCTGAAGTACGTCGCGGTGACCGTGTACTCCCTGAATATGATCCAATGTTACCAACCCTGTTCTATCCGACCAGCGCGGAAAATATTGCTGCCGGCGGCCAGATTGTTCGCGTATTGGGATCAATTGGTACCGCAGCACGTCATAGTGTTGTCACCATTGACCGTGGTACGGCACATGGGGTTCAGACGGGTCATGTCTTTAGTGTCAACCAGAAAGGTGAAGTCGTGACTGATCCGAAGACTAAAGAACGTGTGCAACTGCCAGGCGAGCGTATTGGCCAGATCATGGTATTTAAAACCTTCGATCAGTTGAGCTATGCCTATGTGCTGGAGAGCGAATTACCAATCAAGGTTGGTGCAGGAATTCAAGCGCCTCTTTTAGATGAATAAATATTTGTCTAAATAAAAAAACTTAATAACAAGAAGACAACCCTATAGGTCTCAATATGCTGAACCCGTTATCGCGCGCGCAACTGGAAACAATTACGTTATGGTATCTGGTTCAGCATTCTCTTTCGAGTTTCCATAAAATCAGTCAACACTATGCCGAACTGACCCATGCCCTTCAGCCGGATCAAGCCCCTGTCTGGCAGGCACTGGGTATTCATGCCAATCATGTACAGCGCTTAAAAGAATTTTCTCTTCCCGAAGCCCAGCAGAAATTTCAGCGTTGTCTGCAGCAGATCCAGCAGGATAGTGACTTTGTTTTATTGCATGGCGATCCGCATTATCCGCAGCAGTTGCATCCTTATATAGATAAACCCCCAATCATTTTTGGTCAGGGTAGACCCGATACTCTGCTTCAGGCACAAATTGCCATTGTGGGCAGCCGCAAACCCAGTCCACACGGCCGGCAAGTAGCTTATGATTTTGCTTTTTACCTGAGTGAACAGGGTTTTTATATCAATAGCGGTCTGGCACATGGTATTGATGAAGCAGCACATCGGGCTGCCCTACAACATCAGGGGACGATTGCGGTAATGGCCACCGGACTGGATCAAACCTATCCAGCACAACATCAATCATTACGCCAGCAAATCATTGAGCATGGCGGTGCCGTCATCAGTGAGTTTCTGCCAGATACACTGCCTTTGCAGCATCATTTTCCACGGCGCAACCGAATAGTCAGTGGTTTAAGTCTAGGCGTGATTGTGGCAGAGGCTGCATTAAAAAGTGGTTCTCTGATTACGGCTAAATTGGCAGCCGAGCAAGGCAAAACCGTGTTTGCCATTCCGGGACATATTTACAGTGAGCATCATCAGGGCTGTCACCAACTGATTCGTGAGGGTGCGATTCTGATTGACCATCCACAGCAGGTAATCGAAGAACTGGCACTGGCGACGCAATGGCAGGCTTTGGAAAATACCCCCAAACTGGAAGTCGCTGCAGCAGAATCACAACAGATCCCGCCACATCTGCTCAGTCTGTACAACCAGCTGGACTGGGTGGGACAGAGTCTGGATCAACTGGGAACGCAGGTTCAGCAAGAGGTATCTGCTTTGACCAGTCAACTGATGGAACTGGAGTTACTCGGTTTTTGCACCCAGCAAGCCGGCCTGTATCTACGTTGTCGGATTCTCAAATAAGGTTCACAATAGCGCTTTGTTGTTTGATAAAGGTATTCACATGATCACTACCTCTGTTGCCGAAGCAGCAGCATGGCTTAAAGACGGACAAGTCTTGGCATATCCTACAGAGGCTGTTTGGGGCTTGGGTTGCGACCCCTATAATGAACAGGCATTTCATCAGATTTTAGAATTGAAGCAGCGCCCGATTGAGAAAGGTGTGATTCTGCTGGCAGCTCATCTTTCACAGGTAGAACATCTGCTACAGGATTTAAGCGAAGAAATGCGTGACAAAGTGATTGAATCCTGGAACCATGACAGGCCTGCAGAGCGTGCGACCACCTGGCTGCTTCCTGCAAATAAAGAGATTCCTGACTGGATTAAAGGTCAACATACTCAAGTGGCCGTACGTGTAACCACTCACCCGCTCTGCGTGGCACTGTGTCAGGCCTTTGGTGGTTTTATCGTTTCGACCAGCGCCAATCCTGCCGGCATGGAACCTGCCCGCTCACTTCAGGATGCCCTCCGCTATTTTGACCAGAACCTGAATTATCTGAATGGCGACCTTGGTTTAAGTCAGCAACCGAGCCGGATTATTGATGCACTCACTGGCGCGGTTATTCGTGACTGAGACTTAGCGGATTTAGTCGGGATATTCAAACCCGACTAAAGTTTTAAGACAAAAAAAAGCTCAACCATATAGGGATGGCTGAGCATAAAAAAGGATGTGCATAAATCACATCCAGAGGGTTCAGAAAATCTCTGGGAGCCTGATAAAACAAGGTTTTTTTTGCCTGATCATTCTCGATGGGCGCATTATGCGAGAAATTAGTCACAACAACAAGTACAATAAAAAACTCAATTAATACATTTTTTCTATTAACAAAGTAGAACTTTTATTAAAAATTCAAAATATCTCGCTCATTCCATTCCGATTTTAAAATAAAGTGCTAATTTTCTATTTATTTTTGCATTCAGAAATCAGTATTTAACAAATGAATTCTCTTAAAAAAACATGCCTGAATGATCAATATTTAAACGATTAAGGATTTTAAAAACTGGCCTACTTCCTTATGACTTGGCTTTTCCCAGGGTATTGCGCCCATAAAACCCCCAATAAAATAATACTGCCGCCAATAGTGTGATACATCGTCCAAGCTTCGCCTAACCACAAATATGCGACTACTGCGGTAAAGACAGGCATCAGGTTCATAAAAATACTGCTACGATTTGGACCAAGCTGCTGCACAGCCATCATCCAGAATAAGGGCGCGGCAATGGAAGGAAAAATTCCGGCATAGACAATGCTAGCTGCATTCGCGCTATTGATGCTGTCCAGACCTAAAAACAGTATCAAAGGAATATGGTAAAGAAAAGCCATAAAAATCTGGATATACAGACTCAGTAGTAGTGGAATCTGAATCTTCCATTTCTTCAGCAATACGCCATAACAGGAATAGAAAAATACCGCGATCAACATCAGCAGATCGCCAATATAACTTTCACCCACGCTTAAAAACTGCAGGCCCTGCCCTTGCGCCATGACATACATCAGGCCAATAAACGACAAAAGGCTTCCCAGCACTGCAGCCTGCGTCGGGCGAATCCTTAAAACAAAAATACCCACGATAATGGTAAAAATAGGAATAAAGGCATTGATCAGGCCCATGTTGGTGGCAGTAGTGTAGTGTGCCGAGCTATAAGCCAGTCCCTGATACAGTACCATTCCCAACGCACTCAAAATGGCAAAATGTCCGAGATGTGGACGGATTTCTGGCCAGGCTGCTTTGACTCTGGGCAACATAAAGGGAGTTAAAATTAGCAAAGCCAAGGCCCAGCGGTAAAAACTGATACTGATGGGAGAAATATAATCTGCCACATAACGGGTAACCGTCATATTCAGAGACCAAATCAAAACTGCGGCCAGGGGTAAGGCCATGGCCCACCAGGCTGCTTTTTGTTGTTGTATCATACTGTCATCCATGAGTCGCTGGTCTTGTATTAAGCTATTCCTATTCGCACCCTAGCATAATAGATTTTTCACATAATATTGCAGCAATTTTACTGCCTTGAGTAAATCAGCTCACCTGTTTGTACTTGTACTAAATCTGAATACCCGTTAAAACAAATACCGATTCAGTCGCAATAAACAGGAAATCTAATGACTCGCTCTGTATATGACATTCCGGTCAAAACCATTGACGGAACAGAAACCACTTTAAACCAATACCAGGGTAAGGTTTTGCTGGTAGTCAACGTCGCTTCTAAATGTGGCCTGACGCCGCAATATGAAGGTTTACAAAAACTGTATGATGACAAAAAAGCTGAAGGTCTGGAAATTCTGGGCTTTCCTGCCAACAACTTTTTGGAGCAGGAACCAGGCAGTGAAGCCGAGATTCAGGAATTCTGTTCGGTGAATTATAAAGTCGACTTTCCGTTATTCGCAAAAATCTCTGTGGCGGGCGAAGACAAGCATCCTTTATATACCACTCTTACACAGGCTGTACCGGAACGTATCGGCGAGGGACCTTGGTGGAAAGATCTGGTCGATTATGGCCTGACCCCAAACCAACCACCAGAAGTACTCTGGAACTTTGAAAAATTCCTGATCAATAAAAATGGCGAAGTGGTGGCACGTTTTGCACCAGACATCACTGCAGATGATCCACGGATTGTAGATGCGGTGAATGCAGAACTGGCAAAATAACGCTCTGCTCTCCCAATAAGCATTAAGATTAAAATAAGTATCTGTTTTCATAATGGGTACTTATTTCTATTTAAAACTCTTATTTCACTAAGTTGATATTCACCTACATTTGTAAAGACTCAACCAATCCGTGCACAATCAGCAATTGCTTAGGACGCAGGAAAATAATAGTCGAATGAAATTCCACACAATAAAGTCTTCAAGTTAATCGCCGGCCAAACGAGCCGCCCCGCTTAAAATAAAATATTTACTTATTCATTTTTATTAGATTTTTCTCACTTCTGTCTGGCTAATTATTTAAAATCCAGAAGAATTGTTATGAGTTTGCAACAATCTTTTTTATCTCCATAGTTTGTCCTTATATTAAATACTATCCAAATTCTATCACCTGTATCGAGACCCTGATTCCATGTCCAAAATTCTTGCCAATGCTGTCCTTCCTTTCGCATTATTTAGCTCGGGAATTTTACTGATGGGCTGCGAACAGGCTGTCGAAACACCTACTGAACAGGCAGATACAACAACGTCAGATCTGGAACCAACCTCTCAGCAACAAGGCTCGGCAACACCAACTGAACTTAAATCTGGCAATATGTTTTATATGGTTCGGGATGTCGCCGACTTGCAGCTCAAGGCCGGCAGTTATGTGGAACAGTTAAAACAGACCCAGACCGAACTGCAAACGGCGGTCGAAGCCAAAGATACCCAGCAGCTGCAATCCACTGCGACCCAGCTTCAACAGCAACTCAGCAGTTTTAATCAGGTGCTGGGTAACCTGAACTTAAAAAGTCAGGAAATTGACCAGATTCGTAATAATATGATGTCTGCAAACCAGCAAGTGCTGGCTTCTCCCCTCTTGAATGGTCAGGTGGATTTTAGCCAAGTGGACTTGAAAAAGATTGAATCGCAGATGGTCAATGTTCAAGCCGAAATGATCAAACTGGCCGGCTTGCTGATCCAGAATCCCGAGCAGAAACAAGGTTAAAACTCATTCAATCCCTTTCATCAAAAAACCAATCCGGCAAGAACCAGATTGGCTTTTATTTTCCCTCAATGAGGAATTAAAGTCGCATATCGATCACGATCCGGCCATCAATTTTCCCTTGTTCCATACGCTGAAAAATATCATTGATATTTTGCAGCGGCTCAACATTAATATGTGCCTTAACCTTACCCCGGGCAGCAATATCCAATGCTTCATTGAGATCCAGTCGTGTACCCACTATCGAGCCGCGCACCGTAATGCCGTCAAGTACCATATCAAAAATCGACAAGTCAAACTTGCCTGGTGGTAAACCATTTAGCACCATAGTTCCCCCCCGACGCACGATCGAGACAGCCTGTTCAAAAGCTTTGGGAGAGACTGCTGTTACCAATACCCCATGACAACCTTCTCCGGTGGCTTTCATCACTTCTTCTTTTACATCAGATTTCAGTGCATTTATGCCCACATCAGCACCCAGATTTTTGGCCAGTTCCAGTTTTGAGTCATCCACATCTATGGCAATAACATTAAATCCCATGATTTTGGCATATTGAACAGCAATATGACCCAGACCGCCAATGCCCGAAATTGCCATCCAGTCTCCTGTTTTAGCATCAGCCATTTTCAGACCTTTATAGACAGTGACGCCTGCACAGAGAATAGGTGCTATTTCAAGTAAATCCACTCCCTCTGGAATTACTCCTACATAATCTCCATCGGCCAGACAATATTCAGCAAAGCTGCCGTTGACCGAATACCCCGAATTTTGCTGTTTTCTACACAGGGTTTCCCAGCCCGCATAACAATGTTCACAATGGCCACAAGCCGAATACAGCCATGGAATACCGACAATATCTCCTATTTTTAAATGGTCAATGCCTTCACCTATTTCAATCACTTCTCCTACTCCCTCATGCCCGGGAATAAAAGGTAAGCTCGGTTGCACCGGCCAGTCGCCATGCATGGCATGCAGATCGGTATGACAAACACCTGTGGCAATGATCTTGACCAGGACTTTGCCTGGACGAACTTGAGGGATGTTGAGTTCTTGGATTTCTAAGGGTTGGTTAAATGCAGTTACGACCGCTGCTTTCATTGTTGTTGGCATATTAATTCTCTCTTCTATTATTATAATTTCAGATTATTTTTGAATAATCTCCTTAATTATAGACAATAGAAAAACTGCAACAACTATAGAATTGTATTTCTCCGCTATTCTTTAAAAATTCTTAAAATTTTTTTGGCTGTTATTTTTAAATTATGCTCGACTATCTCCAAACAAATATTTTTATTTACACATAAATATAAGAATAATAATGATTTAATTAAATTCACTATCAGCAGATATAATATTTTTATCCAAATAAGATAGCTTCAAATTTTAGACTACATCTTCTTAAGCCCGTATCTTTATAATAAGGTGATAATTAGTCATATTCGAAAGGAATTTAATCAATACTAATTAAAAGAAAGCCACTTCAGCAGTGGCTTTCTAGTTTGGTGTTGGGCTTATTTTTTGGGCTTTTCACGACGACCAGTTTTTTCTGTACAAATTCTCTGAAACCGTCAATGGAGAGTTCATGACCATAACCCGAGTTCTTGATTCCGCCAAATGGCAGTTCTGGCGCAGTATCGGTATACCAGTTAATCCAGATCATGCCCGTTTCGACACGTGAAGCCAGCTTTTTCGCCCGCTCGATATCTTGTGAATGAATCACGCCACCCAGACCATAATTGGAATCATTGGCAATCGAAACAATCTCATCCTCATCCTTGGCCACATAAATCTGGGCAACCGGACCAAAGAATTCTTCATACCAAGCCGGATTATCTCGGCTGATATTTTCCAAAATCGTCGGCTGATAGAAATTGCCTGCATGCTCATACGGCTTGCCCCCAGTGACCACTTTCGCACCATATTCTACCGCCTTATCGACCTGTTCGGTCAGCTTTTCCAAAGCATCAGCGGAAGACAGTGGACCCAGTGTGGTTTCAGGATCAAGCGGATCGCCAATTTTTAACCCTTCAAATACCTTGATCATGCCAGCCTTAAATTCTTCTGCAATTTTTTCATGCAGGATAAAGCGTTTGGCTGCTGTACAGACTTGACCGGTATTGTTCACCCGTGCTTGGCAGCCTATCTTGATGGCCTTTTCCAGATCAGCATCATCCAGCACAATAAAGACATCATTACCGCCCAGTTCCAGCGTTGATTTTTTAAGATGTTTTCCGGCCTGTTCAGCGACAGCACTGCCCGCACCTTCTGAACCTGTGAGTGCTACACCACGCACACGCTTGTCTGCAATTACTTCAGCGACCTGATCACTACTGATAAACAGATTGGTCCAGACACCTTTGGGTGCACCTGCATCCAAAATCAGTTGTTCAAAGGCTTCCGCACATTGCGGTACAATGCCAGCATGTTTTGCCAGAACCGGATTACCAATGGCACAGTTCGGCGCAAATACCCGCATCAGTTGATAAAATGGGAAATTCCACGGTTCAACTGCCATGATAATACCCAATGGATGATGCTCGACCCAGGCTTCACCCAGATCGGTCTGATAAGACACTGGCGCTAAAAATTCTTTGGCATGATCGGCATAGTATTCTGCAATTTTGGCGCAGGTTTCGATTTCACCTTCACTCTGCTTAATCAGTTTTCCCATATCCTGGGTCATAAGCTTGGCCAGTTCGGATTTTTGCGCTCGCATGTTGGTAGCCAATTTACGCAGTACCTCAATACGGGTATCGACCTGCTGTGACCATTCTGACTTTAGGATTTTTTCTGCAGTATCGAGTGCATGTTGAATATCTTGATCGCTATGCGTTGGGTAGTCTTTCAATTTTTGATTGGTAAATGGATTAATAGATTGATAAGCCATGGTTTTCCCTTTTTTCAATTATAAGTTTTGCCTGTTCTACACTTCTATCGCATTCAGCTATAACAAGCGAAATCTGTTCGAATCATTTAACTTATCATTGATTTTTTTATGGCGTGTGCAGGTTTACAGATTGGTTCAAAACATTACTGAGAAGGGGTAAAAGTGATATCGAGTGGTACAAAATTAGATTTTACTTAGTATGAATTTATAATTTTTGCTTAATACGTAGAAAGAAGTAATATTCCTTTGAAATAACATAAAAGATTAAATATTATTCAAATAATATAAATTTCAACTATCTACAATTATGAAAATAAGTACTTTTGAGCTTTATGACTTTCAGACAGGGCTATGGAATAGATTTGATAATGATAAATTTATTCTTGAAGAAGGAGAATCTGCACCACCTCTGTCTCCACCACCAACCACAGAAAAAGAAATTGCAGATGAGAAAACTCGATTAGAAAGCCAAAGAAATACTAAAGAACTGCTTTCTCAAAAATTAAAAACAGCAATTCAAATGCCCAATATTATGGTACTTGCAGGTAGTGGTACTTCTTTAGGTTCACCTATAAATGGTCCATCGATGTGGAATTTATGGGAGCGATGCACCAAAGATGACATGCATGAACTAAGTAATAAAGCTTTTAGCGAGAGTAAGTATGATACTTATGTAGTTGAAGAAAAATATAAAAATATTGAAGAATGTCTTTCCCATTGTGAATCTTTTATTCAAATCACAAAAGAAGACGACTGCATATCAACAAGAGAATTTGTCCTAAGTTGTAAAAAAAAGATTTTAGAAGCCTGCCAATTTATTACGAATGAACAAGAACAATTGACTAAACATCGTGAATTTATTAGGAAATTGTCCCGAAGAAAATCAAAAGACCCTCGTATTAAGTTATTTACAACAAACTACGATACATGTTTTGAAACAGCTGCTAGTAAATTAGGGATTACTGTTATAGATGGTTTTTCTTTTTCATTTCCTCGTATATATGATCCGAAGTTCTTTGATCTAGATATCATCAAAAGAAGTCCGACAATAAACTTAAACAATCCTCAATATCTTGAAGGCGTGTTTCAGCTATACAAGTTGCATGGATCTGTTAATTGGAAAAGAGAAAATGGCTACCCAGTCCAACAGGTTGATAAGGTAGAAGCTGAACAAAGTTGTATGATTTTTCCAGCTAAAGGTAAATACCAGCAATCATATGTACAGCCACACCTAGAACTAATCTCTAGATTTAACCATGCGCTACGAGAGCCTAATACGTGTTTAATTATTGTTGGATTTGGCTTTGACGACGATCATCTATCTGAACCTATCCTTTCTGCCATTTATTCAAATCCACATCTTAAAGTTATTATTTGCACACCAACTCTAAAAAATGACTTTCTAAAAGATGCCAACTCCACTTCACCGTATTGGGAGAGATTAAAACATGTTGCAGACACTCGAAAAAATGATGAAATAATCTTTATAAATAGTGATTTTGGAAAACTATCAGAAATTATTCCTGATTTAACAGCATTATCACCTGCTGAAAATCTTTACGAGAATCTCCAAAAAGCATTTGGAGGTCATCATGTTTAATGGAATTTTACAACCTGAACTGATGTTTGGAAAAGTAAATTCAATTAATGCTAGCAGTATTCAATTCAAATACATCAATGACAATCATGAACCTACATATTTTGGTGGAAATCGTTATGGCAAAGGTGAAGTTGGTGAATTTGTTATTATTGAAAGCCAAGTCAACTTAGTTTTAGGACGTATCATAGAAATAAAGAAAGATGATTTAGCGAAGTCAAATTTGGATATCGTAGGCCGTGTACAACTTCTTGGAACAATCCAAATGGATGATCTAAGAGTATCAGCAGGTGTGGATTACTATCCAAGTATAAATGATTTAATTTATTCAGCACCGCATGAATTTATTGCAAAAATTCCTCAGAAAATGCAAAAAGGAGATCCAAATATAAATTTACATATTGGATCAATTTTAAATGACAGTTGTGGAATTTCTATAACACCGGAAAAACTATTTGGACGTCATTTAGGTATTTTAGGTGCAACGGGCGGAGGAAAAAGCTATACGACAGCTCGAATCTTAGAAGAATGTTTAAGATTTAACTCCAAAATCATCTTATTAGACCCAACTGGTGAATATAGTAAATTTGAGGATAATTCAGTAACTAATGTTCACTTAGGTAGTCCAACTAATCCTGCCGAAAGCTCTACTGCCATAAAAATACCACCTGATTGCTTTGAAGAAAGTGATTTTATAGCTTTGTTCGAACCAGCAGGAAAATCCCAAGGTCCAAAGTTTAGAGAAGCTATTAGAAGTCTAAGGCTCGTTAAGCTTCTTGAACAGAATTCTCTGCATTCTGAAATGATTCAAAATGGAGTTTTCATAAAAATTGGACAACCTGAAGAAAATTATAAGATTGCCATAAGATCAATTCGCGATCGGTACTTGTTAGAAATACCCCATACCCCTTTTGACCCCACAAAATTATGTGCACAAATCAAAGAAGAGTATGTAACCTTAAGAGGTACAAATTATATAGCAGACGATTTCAATTTTAATCACTGCTTATCATTACTAACTCGAATTAACGGTCTAATTAATTCACATACTTTTAGATTTGTTTTCGAACAAAACCAAAATTCATCTCTTTTAGATGAATTGAATATTTTCTATAGCGACTCTAGTAAAAAACTTTTACGAATAGATATGAGTGCAATTGGTTTCGAATTTAAGGCTCGAGAAGTTATTTCTAATGTCATTGGTCGATTACTATTAAATAAAGCACGAGAATTATCTTTTATAGAGAAACCACTAGTTATTTTCCTAGATGAAGCACATAACTTCATAGGAAAAACAATTGGTAATGAAGATACCTTAGCAAAACTTGATGCTTTTGAGCTTATTGCAAAAGAAGGTCGAAAATTTGGTTTAAATATCTGCTTAGCAACTCAAAGACCTCGAGATATTACGGAAGGTGTTCTTAGCCAACTTGGAACTTTAATTGTTCATCGTCTCACAAACGATCGAGATCGTGAGATTGTAGAAAGAGCATGTGGTGAAATTGATAAAGCAGCTTCTGACTTCCTTCCAAGCTTACAACCTGGCGAAGCTGTCATCATTGGAAATGATTTTCCTATTCCCCTAACAATTAATATTAAAAAACCAACGATAAAGCCAAACTCTGAAGGTGCAAATTTCCAAAAAAATTGGTCATAAAAAAACCACCCTTTCGGGTGGTTTCTTCAATCTCAAACCGTCTCTTATTGAGCGCGGTTTTTGATTTTGCGGATCGTTTCCAGCTGAGCAGCAGTTTCTGCAAGAGCAGCCAAAGCAGCAGCAGCGTCCAAATCGCCCTTTTGATTTGCTAGCAATTGTTCAGCGTGTTTACGCGCTTCAATAATTGCAGCTTCATCTAAGTTTTCTGCACGGACTGCAGTATCTGCAAGAACCGTAACAACATGCGGTTGAACTTCTAGAACACCACCAGATACATAGATTAATTCTTCTGTACCGTTTTCCAAAATAACGCGGATCGCGCCAGGTTGGAGCAAAGTTACCAGCGGAGCGTGACCAGGCATAATACCTAACTCACCGCCAGCACCTTTAGCAATTAGCATAGTTACAGTGCCTGAGTACAAAGACTCCTGAACACTTACAACATCACATTGCATAGTCGCCATGAGAATCTCCTAAATTAGGGAACTAATTAAAGTTTCTCAGCTTTAGCAATCACTTCGTCAATACCACCAACCATGTAGAACGCCTGTTCTGGGATGTGATCGTATTCACCAGCTAGAAGACCTTTAAAGCCACGAATCGTTTCTTTAAGAGATACTAATTTACCAGGAGCACCAGTAAATACTTCAGCTACGTGGAACGGTTGAGAGAAGAAACGCTGGATTTTACGCGCACGGTAAACAACCAGTTTATCTTCTTCAGCAAGCTCGTCCATACCAAGAATCGCGATGATGTCTTTAAGCTCTTTATAACGTTGCAATACGTTCTGTACAGAACGTGCAATTTCATAATGCTCTTGACCAACAACTAACGGATCTAACTGGCGTGAAGTTGAGTCTAGTGGATCGATCGCTGGGTAAATACCAGAAGATGCGATGTCACGGCTCAATACAACAGTTGCGTCTAAGTGAGCAAACGTTGTAGCAGGCGATGGATCTGTCAAGTCATCGGCAGGTACGTATACCGCTTGGATTGACGTAATAGAACCAGACTTAGTCGATGTAATACGTTCTTGAAGAACACCCATCTCTTCTGCAAGTGTAGGCTGGTAACCTACTGCAGATGGCATACGACCTAGAAGTGCTGATACTTCAGTACCCGCTAGTGTATAACGATAGATGTTATCTACGAACAATAGTACGTCACGGCCTTTACCGTTTTCGTCTTTCTCGTCACGGAAATATTCAGCCATGGTCAAACCAGTCAACGCTACGCGTAAACGGTTACCCGGTGGCTCGTTCATCTGACCGTAGACCATTGCTACTTTGTCTAGAACGTTAGAATCTTTCATTTCGTGATAGAAGTCATTACCTTCACGAGTACGCTCACCAACACCAGCAAACACAGATAAACCTGAGTGAGCTTTCGCGATGTTGTTGATCAATTCCATCATGTTTACAGTTTTACCAACACCGGCACCACCGAACAGACCAACTTTACCACCTTTAGCGAACGGGCATAGCAAGTCGATGACTTTAATACCAGTTTCTAGAAGGTCAGTAGAAGCTGCTTGTTCTGCATAAGAAGGTGCAGAGCGGTGAATTGGTAAACGCGCTTCAGTCGCAACAGGACCAGCTTCGTCGATCGGGCGACCAAGAACGTCCATGATACGGCCTAGAGTCGCTGTACCTACTGGTACAGAAATCGGCGCGCCAGTGTTAACTACGTTCAAACCACGCTTAAGGCCTTCAGTAGAACCCATTGCAATAGTACGAACTACGCCATCACCAAGCTGTTGCTGAACTTCTAAAGTAGTTTCAGTACCATCTACTTGGAGAGCGTCATAGATCTTAGGAACGCTGTTGCGTTCAAACTCGACGTCGATAACCGCGCCGATGATCTGAATGATACGACCGCTATTCATTGCTGTCTCCTCAATTCAAAATAATGTTAAACGGCAGCGGCACCACCAACGATCTCAGAAATTTCCTGAGTAATCGCGGCTTGACGCAGCTTGTTATAAATAAGTTGCAGGCTCTTAATGATCTCGCCTGCGTTGTCTGTCGCTGCTTTCATAGCGACCATACGTGCAGACTGCTCACATGCGATGTTTTCAATCACACCTTGATACACCACAGACTCGATATAGCGAACCAACAAGCCATTTAAAAGCTCTTCAGCTTCAGGCTCGTAGATATAATCCCAACCGTATTGACGGTTAAGAGTCTTGTCTTCTTCAGCAGCAGCCAAAGGAACAAGTTGTTCGATCTTTTGATTTTGAGTCATGGCATTGACAAAGCCGTTTGACACTAGATAAATACGATCTAACTCACCTTTATCATAAGCATCCAACATCACCTGTACAGAACCAGATAACTGCTCAAGACTTGGAGTATCACCGACTTGCGTCGTCGCCCCAAGCACTTTACCGCCGTAGTTTTTAAAAAACGAAACCGCTTTTTGACCAATTAAAGCAAATTGAACTTCAATTGACTGCTCTTGTTGCTGTTGAACGTGTTTAACCACTTTTTTGAACAGGTTAATGTTCAAACCACCAGCAAGGCCGCGATCTGATGACACAATAATATAGCCAACGCGCTTAACCGGGCGTTCAACCATATAACGGTGTTTGTATTCAGGATTCGCTTGAACCAAATGAGCAATTACACGGTGCATATTTTCGGCATACGGACGGCCTTGAGCCATGCGCTCTTGCGCACGACGCATCTTAGAAGCTGCTACCATTTGCATCGCTCGAGTAATCTTTTGCGTGCTCTTGATACTAGCTACTTTGGCGCGAATTTCTTTTAAATTTGCCATACGCTTAACCTAGTATTCGAAAGCCCTTGCGAGCTTCCGAAGGTTGATTCCGTGAACCAAACCAACACTAATCTAGCAAGTTGCTAAATTAGTAAGTTTGAGTCGCTTTAAAGCTTTCAATACCTGCTTTGATTGCAGCTTCGATGTCTTTGTTGTAATCACCAGAGGCATCGATTTGTTGCATTAACGCAGCATGTTCTGAACGGAAGTAAGAAATCAACGCAGCATCAAAGTCTACGATTTTCTTAACGTCTACGTCAGCCATGTAGCCTTCGTTAGATGCATAAATTGAAACAGCCTGGTCAGCAATTGAGTATGGAGCATATTGTTTTTGCTTCATTAACTCAGTTACACGTTGACCATGTTCAAGTTGCTTACGAGTTGCTTCGTCAAGATCAGAAGCGAACTGAGCAAATGCTGCCAATTCACGGTATTGCGCCAAAGCAGTACGGATACCACCAGACAATTTCTTGATGATCTTGGTTTGCGCTGAACCACCAACACGAGATACAGAGATACCCGCGTTCACAGCAGGACGAATACCTGCGTTGAATAATGATGTTTCAAGGAAGATCTGACCATCAGTAATCGAAATTACGTTGGTTGGTACGAATGCAGATACGTCACCCGCTTGAGTTTCAATAATCGGCAATGCAGTTAATGAACCAGTTTGGCCTTTAACTTCACCGTTAGTGAATTTCTCAACGTAGTCAGCAGATACACGAGAAGCACGTTCAAGTAGACGTGAATGTAGATAGAACACGTCACCTGGATAAGCTTCACGACCTGGTGGACGGCGTAAAAGCAATGAAATTTGACGATACGCAACAGCTTGCTTAGACAAGTCATCATAAATGATTAACGCATCTTCACCACGGTCACGGTAGTATTCACCCATTGTACAGCCAGAGTACGGAGCCAAATACAGCATTGCTGCTGGATCAGATGCACCTGCTGCGACAACAGTGGTATACGCCATAGCGCCAGTTTCTTCCAGCTTGCGTACTACGTTAGCGATAGTCGATTGTTTTTGACCAATTGCTACGTATACACATTTAATGCCAGAGTTTTTCTGAGCGATGATCGCGTCGATCGCCATTGCTGTTTTACCAGTTTGACGGTCACCAATGATCAACTCACGCTGACCACGGCCTACAGGGATCATTGTATCTACTGATTTATAACCAGTTTGTACAGGTTGATCCACTGACTGACGCCAAATTACGCCTGGTGCTACTTTTTCAACAGCATCAGTTAATTTAGCATCGATCGGGCCTTTACCATCAATCGGGTTACCCAAAGCATCTACTACACGGCCTAAAAGTTCTGGACCAACCGGAACTTCTAATACACGACCTGTGCAACGCGCTTTTTGACCTTCTTGAAGGTTCAAGTAGTTACCTAAAACAACGACGCCCACTGAATCCTGTTCTAGGTTCAGTGCCATACCGTAAAGGCCGCCGTCGAATTCGATCATTTCACCGTACATAGCGTCAGCTAAGCCGTGAATACGCACAATACCGTCGGAAACCATAACAATGGTCCCTTCGTTCTTAGCGGTTGCGCTGGTGTCCAGATCGCCGATACGCTGTTTAATGAGCGCACTGATCTCGGATGGATTCAGTTGTTGCATTGCGCTATACCTCAATCTTTTTAAAGTTCAGTCTTCTTATTTATTAAGCAAGAAGACGAGTACGCATTTTTTCAAGCTTATTAAGCGCAGAATCATCTATCACTTGGTCGCCTGCACGAATAACTACACCAGCAATAAGCTCTGGTTTCACTTCCACAGAAACATTCACTGCTGCGTTAAAGCGTTTTTTCAACGCATCTGCAAGCAATTGTTCTTGGACAGAAGTCAATGGGAATGCTGATTCAATCACAACATCCACAGTATTGTTATTCTGTGATTTGAGCTGTTCATATTCTGCAGCGATTTCAGGAAGAAGTTCCAAACGGTTGTTTTCAGCAAGCAATGTCAAGAAGTTAGACACTGCTGCAGTTTGGTCTTCACCTAAAACTTTAGCAAAAAGAGACACCTGCTCAGCAGGTGTAAGCTCTGGGCGATTTAGATAAGCTGAAAATGCTTCGTCTTGCACCGCAGCACTGAGCAATTCAAGTGCAGTCGACCAAGAGTCAGTTGCACCCTGCTCAGAAGCGTAAGCAAATGCTGCTTTAGCGTAAGGGCGTGCCAACGTCAAGAGTTCAGCCATAATCCGCCTCTCTTAAAGTTTAGCAGCCAGCTGAGTCAGCATGGCATTGTGAGCTTCTGCATCAACTTGCTGGCTAAGAATTTTCTCAGCACCAGTCACTGCAAGAGCAGCCACTTGTTGACGCAATTCTTCGCGAGCAGAATTGATTTCAGTATCAACAGCTTCTTTAGCCTGTTGACGAATACGCTCACCTTCAGCCGCAGCCTGGTTACGCGCTTCTTCGATCAATTGTGCACCACGACGGTTCGCTTGTTCGATCAATTGAGCCGCTTGTGCTTTTGCCGCGTCCAGTTCAGCTTTCACTTGTGCTTGCGCATCTGCAAGGTCAGCCTTCGCTTTTTCAGCAGCATTTAAGCCATCAGCGATACGACGCTGACGTTCACTAATCGCATTGATTAGTGGTGGCCATACAAACTTCATGCAGAATGCGACGAAAATCGCAAATGCAATCGCTTGGCCAAACAATGTGAGGTTGATATTCATTGCAAATTCCTCAAATAGTGAATTTCGGAATTAAGCTGATTAACCTACAAATGGATTAGCGAAGATGAAGAACAAGCCAATACCAACACCGATCATAGGCACAGCATCAAGAAGACCCGCGATTAAGAACATACGAGTTTGAAGTTGTGGAGCCAATTCTGGTTGACGAGCTACAGCTTCAAGGAAACGGCCGCCTAGAAGACCAAAACCAATCGCAGTACCTAAAGCACCGAAAGCGATCAAGATAGCAGATGCAATTGCAACTAGACCTAAAGTGAGTTCCATGATAATTCCTCAGAGGTTAGGTTTTATACCAAATTAAGTTAAAAAATTGTGTGCCCAACCATCCGTTGACAGTTAGGCAATACCATTAATGCTTTTCGCTTGCCATACTCATGTACACGATAGTCAACATCATGAAAATGAATGCTTGTAGCGTAATAATCAAAATGTGGAAAATCGCCCAAGGCACAGACAACGCCCACTGGATCCAGAACGGTAATAACGCGATAAGAATGAAGATTAACTCACCCGCATACATGTTACCGAACAGTCGTAGAGCCAATGAAACTGGTCGCGCCAAGAAAGTGGTCAATTCCAACAATAAGTTGAATGGAATCAAAAGCACTTTAGCAACTGGGTTACTTGGGTTAAATGGGTTAAGTGCTAACTCACCAACGAAGCCGCCAACACCTTTCTCACGAATACTATAGAAAATGATCAAGAAGAATACAGAAATAGACATACCGAGGGTAACGTTTGGATCTGTAGTCGGAACAATTTTAAAGTAAACCTGATGAGGGTCTACACCCAGCATAGAAGCAATCGCGTGTTGAGCTACATAAGGAATAAAGTCAACAGGGATCAAATCCATCAAGTTCATGAGGAAAATCCACACGAAAATGGTTAAAGCTAAGGGTGCAATTAATCGAGACTTCCCGTGGAAGGTATCACGTACACTTGAATCTACAAACTCGATAATCATTTCAATTGCAGACTGGAACTTGGTAGGAACACCAGCATTAGCCGCTTTCGCAACCAACCAGAATAACAAACAGAAAATCAGACCCAGTCCGATAGACCAACCCATTGAATCCAAGTGAATAGCAGTGAACCCCATCTGTTGAGCTTCAGCACCGCTCTCGGCCAATTTCCATGTACCATCTGGCATTTTGCCATAGGTCATGTTGGTCAAGTGATGCTTGATATACTCGGTCGAAGTAAGGGCATGTTCTTCAGCAGCCATAAATCACACCTGGTCAATGTCAAAAAACTAATAGAACAAACGAATATCGCGTGCTGCTTGATATCTCGCCTGCTCCTGAAAAACTTTTCAATTTCTTGTTGTGTCTATACTCATTTTTGTAGACGTGACGCCCAAAACGGAGCGACCCACGACATGGCTTGAACAAGTATAAAACCACAAAACAACGCCACCGCTGACAACGGTTCGACATTGCTTAAAATTAAAATGAAACCAACAATCACAATTGCAAACTTTCCCATTAAGCCTTTATACATGTTCGACAGAACTTGTTTAGACGCGCGGGCTCCTGCTGCTCGAAACGATTGCCACGAAAAATAACAAGTCGCGAGCCAACATACGAGCGCACCTAATGCTGCACTCAAGGCTGCGGTTGAGTCTTTCACGACCCAGCCGATCAAGGCTGAAACAGGGATCATACAGGCTTGCAGGAGGACCAAAGCTTTCGCTAATCGTCGGTCAATCAAGCGACTAGTTCGGCTCATTATTTATTCACTCACAGCAATCATGCTTGACAAGTTTAACAGGTGATTATTTTTAATCGCAGGCATTATAGAGTTACACCCCTGAACATGCAATCTTTTCCCGACCTTAGTCGCGTTTTTTTAAATCGGGTCAATGCTGCTAAACTAATCAAAATCTGTGCATTTTTTAAATCATTAGCGCGCATTTATCACACATTTTTGAGTTTTTGCCGCCAATTGCTGCCACGCTTCTACGAAGTCCCCTGCACCGCTCATGCTTTCATCTACATCCTGGAACACCACCGGTTTGAGTTTTCGGTACTGATTTTCACTGGCATGACCTTCGGCCAGCAGACACATTTTACGTTGTGGACGATGATCCTGCAGAAACTTGATTTGTGCCACAGTTGGCGAGACATGCGGATCATCTGTTAATGCCCCCATGAATTTTAAATTCAGTGGGCGTTCCAGATACTGATAGGCATCGTGATAAGACCAATAGGGCTGGGCTTTACTGCTTGAACCATAACGCTGGGCCGTAGCAAACATGTTTTGTGCAAAGTCACGGGCATTTTTCCAATAGCGTTCGCGATGCTCCGGCAATTGCTGCGAACGCAATGCAGCAATAAAGAAACCAATCCGCACTGCATTGTTGGGATCAAGCCAGACATGCGTATCTACCGTATTTTTTAAGGCCTCGCCACGCGGATTACGCATCGGCAAGGTAGTCAAGATCCCGGAGTCTAAAAGTGCAATACCTTTATTACTTTCAGTCAGCACTTTGGCCAGCGGTGCCTCATGCGCCTGACCCAGCCAGATCACCAGACCGGCATCCTGAATGGTTTTACGATGTGCCGGGGTAAGACTCACATCATGTCCGCTCTGATTGGCCAGCAATAAGGTCGGCTGTTCCACGCCTTGGGTAACTTTCTTGGCGATCAGATAGATCGGCTGAGTAGACACCACCAGACTTTGTGACCAACTGAGTGTGCTGAACAAGGCCAGCAGACTGATTGCAAGGAGACGGAACATGGGCAGGAATCACTTAAAAAACGATAAAATCAGTGAGTGTTATAATATAACAAAAATACAAAAATACCTATGCCCAATCGAAACTCAGAACGCTTCATGCTAAGATTTGAAATCTATTAATTTTCAGTTTCGCACTTGAGGTGAACTATGGGTTCCTGTTCGCACGAACACCACAACGCATTGCACGGCGTGCACGACCATCCGAATGTCGCACAACGTCTTGTCGAAGCTGAAAGTCTTTGTGCAGCAAGCGGTGCACGTCTGACACCTTTACGTAAAGAAGTGCTGGAACTCATTCTGAATGCGCATGGTCCAATGGGTGCCTATGATCTGTTGGCACAAATGAAAAATGCCAGTGATCGCCCTGCGGCACCCCCAACCGTTTACCGTACCCTGGATTTTTTATTAAGCAAAGGTCTGATTCATCGCCTGACCTCGATCAATGCCTATATTCCTTGTTGCCATCCGCGTGAAGGACATCAGGCTGCTTTTTTAATCTGTACCCGATGTAAAGCCGTCAAAGAAGCTTCAGCGCAGGGTCTACTGGATCAACTCGATGCACTGGCAAGCTCGGACGACTTCACTGCACATCATAGTATTATTGAAATTTCAGGAATTTGTCAGCAGTGCCGCAACAAAGCTTAAGTGCTCCTCCCCTGATTCAGCTTTCCAAGATCTGGGTCAAAATCGATGAGCGCGATATTCTAAAAGCCATTGATTTCTCGCTGCAAGAGAAAGAAATTGTCACACTGATTGGTCCAAACGGTGCGGGTAAGTCAACCTTAATTAAAGTCATGCTCGGCATTCTGAAACCGCAATCAGGTGAAATCACGACTGCGCGCAAGCTTAAATTCTCTTATGTGCCACAGAAATTCAATCCTTCACATAGCTTGCCGCTCCGGGTAAAGGATTTACTGGCACTAGAAAAGTGCCCCGCCAAAATTAAAACCGAGATTATTCGCGATACCGGCATTAATAACCTACAAGACTCCAAAGTTCAGCAGTTGTCTGGTGGCGAACGTCAACGGGTGCTACTGGCTCGCGCCTTGTTGCGCCAGCCGGATATTCTAGTTCTCGATGAACCGATGCAGGGTCTGGACATCCAGTCCGAAGCGGAACTCTATGAATATGTCCGCAGCCTGCCAGAAAAATATGGCTGTGCCATTCTCATGGTTTCACATGACCTGCAATGGGTGATGCAGGGTACACATCGTGTCGTTTGTCTGAACAAGCATATCTGTTGTAGTGGCCTGCCAGAAAGCGTGCAGCAACATCCGGAATACCAGGCTATTTTTGGTACCAACCGGGTGTTTTACCAACATCATCATGACCACTGTGCTCATGGAGACTCTGCGACCCCCTGTCAGCATGATTCACGCCCTCATATCCACCCAGAGCCGGAAGCTTAAACCATGATGGATTGGTTACAACTCCTTTTACCTGCATGGATCATGGGTACGCTATTGGTATTTCTGACTGCCCCACTGGGCTGTCTCATGCTGTGGCGTCGTATGTCCTTTTTTGCCGACACCATGGCACACGGCACTTTATTGGGTGTAGCGCTTGCTGGCGCTTTAAGTTTACCGCTGTGGATGGGTGTAACTTTTATTGCCTTATTATTGGTGGCAATTTTGTGGGTGCTGCATGATCCGCGTCTGCCAAATGATGCTTTGCTGGCACTGTGCTCGGCGACGCTGCTTTGCTCAGGCCTGTTATTTATTCAGCATTTACCCAGCTTAAGACCTGAACTGCTCAGCTATTTATTTGGTGACTTACTCACGATTTCCTGGACTGACTTACCGACTTTTGCCATTGTCATTAGTCTGGCCTTAGCCGTCCTCTATAAAAGTTGGCAAGCGCAGATCCAAATTGCAATTGATCCGGACATGGCGGTCAGTGAAGGCGTCAATGCCAAATGGCAACGCCTGATTTTCATGTTGTTGTTAGCACTCTTTACCGTGCTCGCCCTAAAAGCAGTCGGTTCACTCTTGATGGGTGCATTACTGGTGATCCCTGCCCTGACTGCCCGATTACTGGCAAACTCCCCTCGTCAAATGGTGATCTGGGCCTTTGTGATTGCACAAATTGGGGTGACCGTAGGTCTCTGGTCAAGTGCAGGCCTCAACACTTCAACAGGTCTAACCATTGTCCTGACCATGGCCACCCTATTTGCATTAATTTTTTGTATCCAGAAGTTTAAAAAGCTGAGTTAATCTTTCTTTCGCATCATTATAACTTTCATATACTTTTTATTTTCTCTTGACCCATTCAGCCTCTCTCCAAAGGAGAGAGCAAACAATCTCTATTGATGCACCAAACTCAATAAAAATGCTGCGCCAGCAAATAAACCGGCAAAAGTCCGGTTCATGACTTTTTGTTGTTTCGGTGATCTAAGTAGCCTTAAAACTTTAGCCGCCAGTCCGGTATAACCGGCCATCACAATCAGATCAATTGTCACCATCGTTGCTGCCATAATCAGATATTGAATCCATTGCGGCTTGGACAAGTCCAGAAATTGTGGCAGGACTGCCAGTAAAAATACGATGGCTTTGGGATTACTCATATTGACCAAGAAACCATGTAATACCAGTTTCCCTGCCGATTTACGTGCCAATTCGTGTTTAATTTCGATAGATTGTGCGGGTGCTTTCCACTGTAAATATGCCAAATACAACAAATAAGCCACGCCAAACCATTTCACCGCCAAAAATGCCCATGGTGTGGTTGCAAACAAAACTCCCACACCTGCCGCAACCACTGCAATCTGCACCAATAACGCCAGTTGCAAACCCAGCGCATTCCAGTAACCATGCCGAAAACCATAGTTGAGCCCACTCGACATTGATGCAATTGCTCCTGCGCCCGGGGACACACTAATCACCCAGCAGGCCAGCATATAGGCAAACCATATTTGATAGGACATGAACATTTCACTCAGCAAAACCCACCTAATATTATATGAATATTCCAATAAAATCAGGCTAAAAACCTGCTTAAATATAAAGCATCGGACTATTCACTCTGTGTGGCTTCAGGCACAATATAGAAATTAGAAAACAGGACTTATTCTTACAGGAGCCATGAATGACAGCCCAATCGGTAATCTTGCCACTTCCTTCAGATCATGCCCGCTTTATTGTTTTACGTATTAAAGATTTAAGTATTGAAAAATTAAAAGAACAACTTGAACATCTGTTTAGTTCACGTGATCGGCTGATCACGCAACATCCTCAAGCACAAATTAAAACGGCGGTAGCCTTTGGGCCTGAGCTCTGGTCACGTCTGTACTCACAAAGTCCTGCAGGGTTTAAACAGCTTGAACCCATTCATGGTTCATTTGAAATGCCTGTGGTTCCAGCAGATATGATCATTCATATAGCCAGTGCCCGTGCTGATATCTGTTTTGCGCTCAGTCAGGCTTTTTTTGAAGGAATTCAGGACCAAGTTCAGGTGCTGGATGAACGGGTTTGCTTCCGCTATTTTGATGGTCGTGACATAACCGGATTTATTGATGGTACTGAAAATCCACAATTCCCGGATGATCGTGCTGAAGTCGCATTATTAGGTGAAGATTCAGGTATTTTCCAAGATGGTTCGTTTATTTTTGCCCAGCGTTATGCGCATAACCTGGAAAAATGGAAAAAGCTAAAAGTCGATACTCAGGAACAGGTTATGGGCCGTACCAAACTTGAATCAATTGAATTGGATGATGAGGTCAAACCTGAAAATGCGCACGTGGCACGTACTGTAGTTGAAGATGAAGAAGGCGAAGAAATGGAAATCCTGCGTCATTCTCTGCCTTATGGAGACGGACGTGGTGACCAGGGGCTATTCTTTATTGCCTACACCAAAGACCTGAAAATTATTGATGCTATGTTAGAACGTATGTTCGGTACCTCTGGCGATGGGATTCATGACCGTCTACTGCATTTCGTAACACCTCTGGATGGTGCCTATTACTTTGCACCGAGTGAGGAGTTGCTGGAAGAGGTTTTGGAAGGGTAAGAATAAAAAAGCCGGCGTGAGTCGGCTTTTTAAATTAATTATTCTTAGAATGAGAATTCTTTTTTATTATTTCCTTCAAAATATTTTATGTTTAAATTCCTATCAATATTTACATTTTTTCCTGCATAAATATATTTTTCTGAAATTAAATTAAAATTTTTAACTTTCATAATCCTTAAATTAGCTCCCTCTTCATCAAAAAACGGAGATACTATTAAAAAGAAATCTTTTTCTCCTTTCAGAAAAATACTCATTCCATCTTGAGGGTTAATAAAATTATACTTATTTAATATTTTTTGAGAAGACATTAATCTCAAGTTATTACATTGATTTAACCTAATATTATTTATACACTTAAAATGAATATCAGATGAATAGGGCAATTTAGAAAATTCTTCAATGCCATTTAATATTAAGCCCTCTATTTTATTTACACGCCCTTTCTCAAACTTATAACATTCATTTTCAATATTAATATTATTGTTTTTTAAAAAAAAGGTAGTTCCTGATAAACAAATTTTATTATCTTTTTTATTATATTTTATAATAGCAGGATCATCACTAATTTCTCTTAAATTATCATCAACAAAATTACCTACCATCTGCGGCATAGGAATTACTTTTTTTGCTAGAGGATCTAATATAACTATCAGTTTAACAACTCTACTTTCACCTTTGCCTGTATTTCTATTATGATTTAAAATTAATAATATTTTATCATTTGAAAAATTAGGTAAATCTTTAATATGTTGATTATAGATTTCAATCTTATCCTTAGAACAAAAATCAACAACTTCACTTTCAAAATAACATCTTGACACATTATTTGAGGTTATTAATATATTTTCTTTTGGGTATGTACAACTTGAAAATAATAAACCATTAAAAAACAATAATAAAATTAATTTGGATTTCATATTTAAAACCTATTTATTTGAATGATAAGCATGTATTTTTTCAAATATAACTTTAACTTTTTCGGTAGAATGTTTATTTGCTTTATTTGTGTTAGATTCATGATAACCGATACTACCATCAGAAATAATTCCATATTTATTCTTTTCTCCCTTCGGTAAAGCAATTGAAGCCCACTCTTTCGAAGCATCAACCATGGCCTGCTCTACAGTTTTATCACCTTTAATAATCAAACTGTAGATAGATGAACGACCTCTTAATAAATACTCCTTAAAGACTCTTTCTTGCATAGAAGGATCATATAATTCATTACCACTCAAATTTAGTCTCGCTTTAGCTGCTGCTAAAGTAGAAGGAATTGTTTGATATTTTCCAGTGGCAAATCTTCTTCTATTGTCATCCCATCTATATTTTTTCGCAGCGTCTAAAATTTCATCAATAGTTTTTCCAGTGATTGTACCTGGCAAGTCATTCATTTTTCCGTATTTAACTCTTTTTCCTTCTGGAGCTCCTGCATTCCAAGCTTCATAGCTACCTTCACCACTAGCAATCGCATCCCCTAATTCTTTTACCAGATCATCAATAGTTTGATCTGGTATTTTAGAAATAGTGTAAGTATTTACGATTATTCCTGCACAATTTAAAATAGAATTCATATTTAGTGATTTAATAATCTCAACTACCGGATTTCCATTGAGATCTTTAATTTCTTTTTTGAAGTATTCATCATTAAAGTAAATACTCGAGAATCTTGTCACATCAAAATGAACCCAAGTAGTTGCTCCATTTGCTCCACTCTTAAATTTTTTTGGTTCTAAATATATTTTATCAGAAGCCCTTTCTTCACTTGCTCTCATTTTTATAGTCATAATTTTTTTTCTAATAAAATCTATATCTTCTATAACCTTAGTCCTCTTCCCATTTTTATTAATATGTATATCTAATGCTAAACCCATATGATTTACTGTAGTTCTGCCTTTTTTCTTATTATCATCTATACATCTATAAGCAGATTCTATATAAGCCACTTCAAGACCTTTATATTTAAATTCATTTTTTAAATAAAAATTTAATGCTTTTAATATCCATATTAAAGATCTATGCAACCCTGGATATTCATTAGCAGCATTCAAACCAGATTTAATACCTCTTCTATTATTACCATAACCTGAACACTGACCACAGGGACAACTAGCTTTAGTCATAAAATTTTCAATTGGATATTCATAATAAAACTTATCTAAAGCTGCTAAAAAACTTCCGCATATTTTTCCAGTTTCAGGAACCCCCATATAATCCCGTTGAAATTGTTTTATACATTCCTCTGTTAAAGGAGTAAATTCATCTGTAGGTAATGCGCCACCAAAGCCTGCTAGCCTGATATTAACCTCTCTAATAAGTTCACTTTTGCCTTGAGATATACATTGAGGATTAGTTTTACATAAATTGGAAGTATCAGTTTTCGGTGTTCCGCCATCCTGACTGCGAACCTCTTTCATATCAATTTTTATTGCATCCGATAAAGCTTTCTTACCTTCCTCATACCATTCATTAAGCTGCTCTAATGCTTTCTTCTCATACTCTTCAACTATATTCACAATTCCTTTATCAGCCTGTTTAGTCTCTTTTTTACTTTTCTCTGCTGATTGAGAATTATTATTTTGAGAAGCGTTTTTTTGAGGGTTTGGCTTTCTATCAATACTTGTATTATTTCCTGTAGCAGGCATATTAATTGGAAGTTTAATTACTTGTCCTATGCTGATTTTATTGACATCTTTTATCCCATTCAGCCTTTCGAGCACTCGGATTGTGGTGTGATACTGTTGTGCAATAGATGATAAAGTTTCACCTTTTTTAACTTTATGTGTTTTACGTTTATAACTTCCTTTATTTCCATTATTTTCTACTGTTTTTAAATCCAAGAGAATTTTAGGACTTATAACCGTAACCAGCATACGGTCTTTTACCATTATGAAGGTCTGAACTTTTTTCATATCTCCACCCAAAAGGCTTTTGACATATATATCTAAAACCGTTCCTTTGTCTCTTTGAATTTCATAAAGGCACCCCTTGGAATTGGTGGAACCCTGTACTACATGTTGACCTGTCTTACTATTTTTGACTTCATATTGAACTTTAGGAATTGGATTACCTAACAAATCTAGAATTTGTATGGTTGCTAAAGACTTATTTTTCATTTTTATTTTTATATCCTATTTATTATTCTGCTCAATCAGGTCATCAACATCATAACCTTGGACACTTAATCCCCATTCATCATTGAGCCCTACCAAAATTTCTACTTTAGAGGGATCAACTGTAGTAATTTTTCCAGTACGACCATGCGTATCAAGCTGACCTGAAATATACGAATTAGTATCAGGAATAAAAGCTTTATAATTTATTGAACTGAAATCGGACTGCCAAAATAGATCATATATATCCAGCCTATTGCTATATAAAGCATTATTCGGAAGCTGAGGTATTTCATAAGAGACTTTAGCCCCTTCCATAAAACTATGCTGCCCTGCCTTACACTCAAATTTCCCACCAGTTGTGACCACTACTCCACCACCATTGATCTTAATTTGAGACCCTCCAGCGGTCAGTACGATCTCCTTCGGACTGGTGATTTCGATCTTGTCTTCAGTCGAAATAAGTTTGATTACCTTGCGGGCGATCGCTTCAATTGCATCATCTTGGGCTTGTAGCTCAATTTTGCCTTTAGCAGCATAGAGACTTGCACCCTCTTGAGCAGCAAATAAACTGATCTTGTCCTGTGCATGAGCAACTAAAGATTTCTGGGTTGAAAAATGAATATTGTCCCCGGCACTCTGATTGATTTGCTGATCAGCGGATAAATGGATATTTTCCTTTGTACTCAGTGCAATCGATTGGGGGGCAGTTAACAGCATCACCGCCTGTTTAAATGCGGCAGCCTTGGCTTGATCTTCAGCTTCAATCTGATTCAGAAACTGTTTTAAACTATCAAAAAATTGCAGCGGATCAGTCTGCTGTTGTTCAGCAATATCACTCAAGGCTTTACTATGATTGAGATTCGATTCAAGCTGTTCTTTGGCTGAGTCAGCCTCCAAGTGATTGCCTGCGGCTGACTCTTGCCGATAAGTGGAAATCAGCAAGCCTTTCCCTGCACGTATGGCACCCCAATGGTCCGTCCTTAGTTCAAACCCTTCTCCTCGCCCTTCACTGCTTTCACTTTCTTTGGGGTGACTTAGATTTCCCAGATTGAGCTGGCTGGCTGCATGACTACTTTGCAGCTGCACACTAATCTGTTCATGAGTATCATCGAAACGCAACTGGTTAAAGCCCTCACCATCGACCTCCTGAGAACGGATGCCACTGAGTTTTTTGGTCGCAGGTAGTTCTCCCTTCGCATCAAACATGGTCGGATGCCGCTCTGCTTCATGAATTCTCCCCACCACAAAGGGCCGGTCGATATCACCTTCAAAGAAATCAATCACCACAATTTCGCCAATTCGCGGATGCAACCTGATGCCATAGCCTTCACCCGCCCAAGGGGTCAAAACATCCACCCAGGCAGAATCGCTATCATTGTCATTGCTGCCTGCACCGCCATCATGCTGATGATCCTCACTCCGGGTAAATAGAAAACGAACTTTCACCCGTCCCCATGCATCGACATGAATAGTTTCACCTTCAGGTCCGACCACTCGAGCCCGTTGCGGATATGCAGCAGGCCGATGAATAAAAGGCTGATACTCAGGAACAACCGGGATTTCGCGGCGCACAATCTGTAGTTCATTAGCCTGTCGTTCCTCCTGTGTCATCTGCCAACCACTCTTCTCAAGCAAACTGTCCAGCTGAGATAAGATATCTTTGGGTAAATTGTTCTGGTTATAAAACTGCTTAGCCAAAATCAGAAATTCACGTTGATGGGCAGGATGCTGATCAATTTCAGGATGCTGTTGCAGTTCAAACCAGTATCCAACCTGAGCATCTCGTACGCTGCTACTGGCTTTAAAATATTTGGACTGCAAAGCATGATAGTCAATGAGCTGCTGATTGAGTCGATCCAGTTGGGCTATACCAGATGCTGTCACCTGATCCTCATGATTTAAGTCGCCGGTCCAGGCCGGACTGATGTTCCACGCATCTTCAAGCTGAAGAGTGGCATTTGCATGGATATCACTTTGCTGATGATTACTGAATAAAGGCTGGCTTTGATCCTGGGCAAGTTGCTGGGCATGCCAACGCTGGGTCTGGGTACTATTCGGATTGAGCTGACGTACCGCAATCAGACTGTTCAGCGTGTCGAGCTGTTCGGTGGCATGACTGCGATGAAACCGGATGGAGCGGCGTTTTAAAGCTGAAAAATATTGGGAATGATCTACCAGTTTTAAAAGCTGAGCTTGAATCTCGCTGGCTGATACAGGCACAGTTAATTGCTTTTCATCAATCAGCCAGTTAATTCCTTCGCTACGCCATAAACGGGTCAGAAAATCATAATCCGATTCATTCGACTGCATCACAAAAGGCCGGACATCATAGTCTCGGCTGAGTCCTGTCAAATCCAGGCTGAGACTGGCAGCGAATAATGCACTTCTGTTTTGCCATTCACTGAACAGGATTTCACTGATCTCGCGCACCGTCTTGTTCATAAAAACCCGACTGTTACGGCGCTTCTGCCAGAGTGCAGTCGGGTCATTTAGCGTCAATTTATACAGGGTCAAAGCTCCATCATCTTGTCCTTGGCTGGCTGCAGTAATAATGCCCGTAGTCCGGAAAAGTTCACCCCGGTCTGTGACCTGATCAATGGCCACCCGACAGCCGATAAACTGTTTCAAGGCAATATGAGCATGAGTGGAAAGACAGATCAGTTCAGCCTGCAAGCCTTGATTGATCTGATGCTGACCCTCAATCCGCTGAATCAAAACCTGATGATTTAAAGGAGGATGTGAAAACTGTAAATGTAGCGCACGATGCTGTCGCTTAAGCCCGAGCTGCTCCAGCAGCATATGGATAGGTTTTGGCATTTTATAGTTATCATTTTAAGCTTTATTATTGTGCGGCAGATTTTAGGAAAAGTTATCTATTTCGTCCAGTTTACGATGCATTTCACATAATTAGGCCTTTAATTTATGGACCTTCAATTAAAAATCTTAAATCGCATGTGGTACATCTTAATTTAAACTATTGCCCAACATTCCATATTTTTCTGATTATCCAATACGGAACTTGCTGCTACACTTATTCAGATCTCATTCTTCAAGGCCAAGGACATGCTGGAACTCCCTTCTAAATTACCTGATTTGGGCGTGACCATTTTTAGTACCATGTCGGCCTTGGCACAAAAACTCGGGGCCTTGAATCTTTCTCAAGGATTTCCGGACTTTGCAGCGCCTCCTGCCTTGATTGAAGCTTTAAATCGGGCTAGCCAGAATGGATTTAACCAGTACGCTCCGGGAGATGGTCTGCCAGTCTTGCGAAGTCTGGTGGCAGATCTCTATCAGCAGCGTGATCAACTGATTATTGATCCTGTCGAGGAAATCACGATTACGCCTGGGGCCACGATTGCGATTTTTTGTGCCATTCAAGCCACGGTACGCGCCGGGGAAGAAGTAATTATTTTCGATCCAAGCTACGACAGTTATGGACCTGCGGTACAACTGGTCGGGGCAAAACCAGTGCATATTGCTTTGCAGCATCCTGATTTTTCTGTGGACTGGAATCAGGTCAAAGATGCCATTAATGATCGTACCCGCATGATTGTGGTGAATACTCCGCATAATCCGAGTGGGAGTGTCTGGTCCAAGGCAGACTGGCAGCAACTGATCGAGCTGATTCGCGAGCGCAATATTGTGGTGCTGTCCGATGAAGTCTATGAACATCTGGTTTTTGACGGCGTTCAGCACCATTCGGCGTGGTCATTTCCAGAACTTCGCGAGCGTAGCTTCGTGATTGGTTCTTTTGGTAAAACCTTCCATGTCACGGGCTGGAAAACCGGATTTTGTATTGCTGCACCGGCACTCATGAAAATGTTCAGACAGATTTATCAGTTTGCCAGTTTCTGCGGTGTGACGCCCGTTCAGGTTGCCTTGGCGGAATATATGCAACTGCATCCTGAGCATATACCTGAACTATCCTCTTTCTATCAAAACAAACGGGATTTATTTAACTCATCCATTGAAATGTCACGCTTTAAGTGGACACCCTCTCAAGGAACTTATTTCCAGAACTTAGATTATTCAGAGATTCGGCCTGAGCTCGATGATTTGTCCATGTGCCATTTTCTGGCAGAACAACATGGGATTGTCGCGATTCCAGTCTCCGCGTTCTACCAGCACCCTCCTGCCGATTTACGTCTACTCAGGTTCTGCTTTGCAAAAAAAGAACAAACTCTGATCCAGGCAGGTCAAATCCTTTCAAAGGTTTAACTCATCTTTTAACTAAAAACCTTATAAAATAAGTACCTTAGTTACCTAAAAGCTAAGGCTTTTTTCTATACTCTAGCCAATAATAGTTACAGCAATAAATAAGTAGATAATAATCCAATCACAGGATGTCGCATGGCACAGCAAGCATTGATTCACCAAGAGAATTTATGGAAAGCCTTTCTGGTTTTTCTGGTGCCATTGATTGTGACGAATATCCTGCAAAGTCTTTCTGGCACGGTCAATACAATATTTGTGGGACAAATGCTAGGCGTTAACGCCATTGCTGCTGTTGCAGTATTTTTTCCAATCCTGTTTTGCCTGATGGCTTTTGTGATTGGCTTATCCGCCGGTTCTACCGTACTGATTGGCCAGGCCTGGGGCGGGAAAAATATAGAAAAAGTCCGCTGTGTGGTTGGTTCAACTTTATTTATGACCTTGATTGGCGGCAGTTTGATTGCACTTTTTGGGGTGATTTTTGCTGAAAATATTCTCTTGGCACTCGGCACAGATCCTGATGTGATGCATTTGTCCCTGCCTTATGTGCAGTGGATGCTGGTGGGTAGCCCCTTAATTTTTATCTATATTGTTTATACCTCTATTCTGCGTGGTGTCGGAGACAGTACCACACCCCTATTTGCTTCCGTTATCACCATTGGGGTGGGTCTGGTGGTGACACCGGTCCTGATTGGTGGTTATTTTGGCTTTCCTAAAATGGGCATTATTTCACCGGCACTTGCTACCATTCTGGGAAATCTCGCAGTTCTGGTATTTTTGATTTTGTATCTGAAGCGCAAGCAGCATCCGCTCAAGCTCGACTGGGCTTTATTAAAAAATATTCGTCATCAGCCACAGTTGAGTAAAATGATCCTCAGGCTGGGGGTTCCGACCGGGGTACAGATGGTCACCACATCCCTGGCCGGACTGGTAATTGTCGGACTGGTTAACCGTTATGGTGCAGAAGCAACAGCCGCTTATGGCGCAGTCAATCAGGTCTTAAATTATATTCAGTTCCCCGCCTTATCGATTGCGATAGCTGCATCTGTATTTGCTGCTCAAGCCATTGGTGCAGGCAAATCGGATTTGCTGAATAAAGTTACCCGTACTGCACTCATTATGAATATCCTGTTCACCGGTGGTCTGGTGATTCTGGCTTACCTGTTTTCCAAATATCTGATGGCGCTGTTTATTACCGATCCCCAGGTGGTGGTACTCGGTCAAAAACTGCTGTTCATTGTTTTGTGGGCAATTCTGTTTTTTGGCGCCAGTGCCATTTTTGCTTCGATCATGCGTTCAAGTGGTACGGTGACCATGCCAATGCTGATTAATATTTTCGCCATTCTATGTATTGAAGTTCCCGCCGCTTATCTGTTTAGCCGGTGGTGGGGCCTGGAAGGTATCTGGTATGCCTATGCATTGGCCTTTGTCAGCATGTGTATTTTGCAGGGACTGTATTATCAGTTTGTCTGGAAGAAAAAGACCATTGAGACCTTGATATAGATAAAAATTTTATAACTCAAAAGCCATACACCACCTCAAATACTGACCTGCTAAAGAGTCAAATTAGGATTATCGCCATAAAAGAAAACCCGCTTTCGCGGGTCTGTTTTATAATTTCTTAAGCAGACTTTTTCTTTCTTTTACCAAATTGGGTCGCCAATGCAGTGATATGCTGATAACCGGTCGGCAAGATTCGCTGAATCAGGTCTATCGCTTTGGCATCATTGCCGATGAGTAGACGGCGCTTGTCTTTTTGTACCGCCTCCAGAATTTGACGAGCAGCTTCTGCAGGTGGACAACGCAATAATTTATTAAAATTACGGGCCGATTTTTCCGGATTCATACCTAAAGTCAGCAGGCTGTTATTCATTTTTGCTGCATTGGCAATATTGGTACGGATCCCGCCCGGATGCACACAGAGCGCACTGACTCCGCAATTTTCCATGTCCAGTTCCTGACGCAGGGATTCAGTAAAGCCACGTACTGCAAACTTGGTCGCATTATAAGCAGACTGGGTCGGTTGAGCCGTTAAACCAAACAGGCTGGAAATATTGATAATATAGCCATCGCCAGTTTTCTTGATCAGTGGCAGAAATTCTTTGGTGCCATACACCACACCCCAGAAATTGATTCCGACGATCCATTCCAGTTCTTCATAAGATGCCCCTTCCACTGTTGAACCCAGTGCAACACCGGCATTGTTAAAGATCATATTGACACTACCATGATCCTGTTCAACCTGCGCCGCCCAGTTACGCACCTGGTCCAGGTCAGCCACGTTTACTTTCTGAATGGTGACACGGACATCACTCTCTTTGAGCAATTCGAGCGTTTGCGCCAGACCCTGTTCATTGATATCACTCAGTGCCAGATGACAACCCTGCTGGGCCAGTAGTACCGCCAGTTGCTGGCCAATACCTGAACCGGCCCCGGTAATCGCGGCAACTTTATTGTTAAAATTTTTCATTTAATTTCCTTATGTAAACTACTGCCATTCCATGACAGCAGGATCTTGTTCTGTTGTTTCAGGAGCTAGCACAGATCCTCAATATAGTTTTGACAATACAGATTGTCAATAATTATCCCATATCCTTAGAGGCCAACTTTCGGGACAGAATTTCTCATGTAGGTCTAAGCGTGATTTATTGCTAAGATATTCAAAATCTTTATACAGATGAGCACTCAGGCCTTATGACCGATTCAATCGACTCAGCAGTGAAACCACGAGCCGCCAAAACCAGACAACGTCAGTTTAAAGGCCTGTCGATGGCGGAGCGGCAGCAGGCACGTCGTGAAAAGTTGATCGAAGCTGGAATTGAAGCCTATGGCAGTTACGGCTTTTTTTCAGTCACGGTCAAAGATATCTGCAATGAAGCCAAACTGACTGAACGTTATTTTTATGAATCTTTCAAGAAAAGCGAAGATCTGTTTCAGACCATTTTTTTGAAACTGATTGATGAACTGCAACAGAATGTGATGCAGGCCATGATGCAGGCATCGAGTGATCCGAAAAAAATGATCGAAGCCGGTTTGACAGCCCTACTCACCACCTTGCGTGACAATCCACGTATGGCCAGGATCATTTATATTGATGCCATGCTGGTACAGGAACTGCATAATCAGGCCACCATTCATGAAACCATGTCGCGTTTTGACCGTATGATTCATGCTTTTGTCATGTTAATGATGCCGCAGTTAAATCGTAGCGAGCAGGAAATTTCCCTGGTTTCGACCGGTTTAAATGGTTATGTCACCCAAATTGCCATTCGTTGGGTGATGAGCGGTTTTAAGCATTCGCTTGAAGAAGTTTTATCATCTTGCAGTGTGGTTTTTTTAGCACTATTAGAGTCATTTTCCGAGAAAAAATAGCTGTTAAATCCTTTTGTTAAAAAGGTATTATGAGCTTTCCAGTGTAGTTGTGAATTTATGCTTTATCTTGGAAACAGGTAAAATTAATTTATGATTTTTTAACAATTTTATGCGCTATATTTGTCACAAATCTTTGTGAATTTCAGCAGTTTTTCCCTTTCTGCAATGATACTGTCATAATTAGTCTTTGTAATAAGCCTGTCATAAATATAAAACGGCTCACCGTTTACATGAAATAGGGTATTGCGTTGTGAAAGATGACTACATATTAATCGTCGATGACGAGCTCCCGATTCGGGAAATGATCCATACCTCTCTGGATATGGCCGGTTTTCAGTGCTTGCAGGCAGAAGATGCCAAGCAGGCGCATCAGATGATTGTGGATCAACGTCCGGCACTGATTTTGCTGGACTGGATGATGCCAGGTGGTGTCAGCGGTGTGGACTTATGTCGTCGTCTGAAACGTGATGAAAGCCTGTCTGAAATCCCGGTGATCATGCTGACAGCACGCGGTGAAGAAGACCACAAGGTACAAGGTCTGGATGCCGGTGCCGATGACTACATGACCAAACCGTTCTCGACCCGGGAACTGGTTTCCCGGATTAAGGCGGTACTGCGCCGTGCCAATGCCCTGAGCGGTGAAAAAACCATTGATGCCAATGGCCTGATTCTGGATCCGGTCAGCCAGCGGGTGAATTTTGGCAATAATATTCTGGAAATGGGACCCACCGAATACCGTTTGCTGGCATTCTTCATGACCCATCCGGAACGTGCCTATACCCGTGCGCAATTGCTGGATCAGGTGTGGGGCGGTAACGTCTATATTGAAGACCGGACCATTGATGTGCATATCCGTCGCCTGCGCAAGGTGCTGGAACCCTATGGCGTGGACCGTTATGTACAGACCGTACGTGGTACAGGTTATCGTTTCTCGACCCGTTCCGATGTCGCTTTAGGTTAAATATCATTTAAGGTAAATCTTGTTTTATGTATGAACCCTACCCTGTCCCCGAACTGGCACGCGAGCATAAAAGAATCCGTTACAGCAGTTTATGGGATTTTGCCAAACAGGATTTACGCCTGCTGGCTTTTTTTCTGATTATCGCCAGCTTTATCGGTTTTGGGATTGGGTATTTCTGGATTTGTATCGTAATCGCCTTCGTGGCGTTCTTTGCGACCCAGATGCGTTCTTTATACCTGGTCAATGAATGGATTTCCAACCGCCCCTATGATGTTCCGCCCAATATTGGCGGAATTTGGGGTGCACTGCTTTTCAATGTTTACCGCGCCCAGCGTCAGGAACGGATTGTTCAGGCAGAAATGGTTGAACTGATCGATCGTGCACAGTCTTCTCTGGTAGCCTTGCAAGAAGCTGTCGTTTTAATTGATGAAAACCAGCAGATTGAATGGTGGAATCCTGCTGCGGAACGTCTGCTCGGAATCTCGAGTGATGACCGTGGCCGTAATATCCTGACCTTGCTGCGCCAACCGAATTTTATTGAATACTATCATCATATTGATGAATCTCCGGACGGCCTGAAAATGCGCTCTTCACTGTTTGAAGACCACTATGTACAGGTCAAAATGACACGTTTTGGCGGAGAAAGCCGAGTACTGGTCGCTTATGATGTAACCCGGATGCATAATCTGGAACAGATGCGTAAAGATTTCGTCGATAATATTTCGCACGAGCTGCGAACCCCGTTGACCGTACTCAGTGGCTATATTGAAACCTTTACCGATCAGGAAGACATCAATCCACGCTGGAAACGTGCCTTTGATCAGATGCAGTCGCAGACCCGACGCATGAATGCACTGGTCAATGACCTGCTGTTACTATCGCGTCTGGAAAATGACAAGAATATTGCCAAAAATCAGATCATTGAAATGCCGAGTCTGATGAACCAGCTGTTCGATGATGCCCAGGCCTATAATATGGATTATGGTCATACCCTGAATCTGGACATTGACAGCCATTGCGATCTGATCGGTTCAGACATGGAACTGGCCAGCGCTTTTAGCAATCTGATCACCAATGCCATCAAATATACGCCTAAAGGCGGCACCATCACTATCGGCTGGCATGATGATGGTGAATCGGCCTATTTTGTGGTGCAAGATAACGGTATCGGCATTGATCCCAAGCATCTGCCACGTCTGACCGAGCGTTTTTACCGAATCGATTCAGACCGCAGTCGCCGTACTGGTGGTACCGGTTTGGGACTTGCCATCGTCAAACATGTATTGATGCAGCATCAGGCACATCTGGAAATCGAGTCCAAAGAAAACCAAGGTTCCACGTTTAAGGTGGTTTTCCCCAAAGAACGTCTCAGCTTCCCGGACTAATCTCACAAAATCAAAAAGGTGCCATCGGCACCTTTTCTTTTAAGCATTTAAGAGCTGATCTGTTTTTCCCTGCTCAGTGCACGCGCATAGGCTGCACGTTGCGAGACCCGTTTCAGATAGGCCTGAATGGCCGGATAACTTTGGCCTGTCCGGCTCTGCATCGCTTCCAACGGAAAACTCATCTGAATATCGGCAAAACTGAAATGTCCGGCAAAATAATCATGCTCGCTCAAATAGCTTTCCAGAAACTGGATATGATCTTTTAAGCGGCTCTGTACAAACTGTTTCTTCACTCCATCACAGATTTTCTTGGCTACAGGCCGAATCAGCAACGGGGTATGTTTTGGTACAGTGGTCATCACCAGTTGCATCACCAGCAGCGGCATTAACGAACCTTCCGCATAATGCATCCAGTAACGGTACTGGGCCTTGTCGGCAGGATCTTCGGGACGAAACTGCTGCTGTTCGTCATAGGTTTCCTGTAAATATTCCAGGATCGCTGCAGATTCCGCCAGTACCTGACCCTGATCGACCAGAATCGGAGCTTTGCCCAATGGATGGATCTGTTTTAAGGCCGGTGGCGCAGAAAGATTGGGCTGACGCTTATAGTATTTAACCTCGTAATCCAGTCCTAACTCTTCCATGGCCCACAGGATACGAAATGACCGTGATTGTTCGAGATGATGTAAAACACGCATATTAGACTCATGATTTTATTGTTCTTGCTCATTGAGCATAGCAAAAAGCAGCCGACTCCAGCTCATTTTTTGATGACTGTAATGATATGTATCCCATGTTGCAGATTCACTCTTTGAGTTCAATTCAGCCAGCGCTTTATATTCCCATCATTTTAGCATTTATCGTGAAGCACGCATCCGCTCTGGAAATGCAGGAGCTTCTAAACGTAGCCCATCATAGGCTGGAATAGAACCAAAACGTTCATGCCCTTCTATCCATTGTTCCCGTGCAATTTTAAGGTCCTCTACCGTACGCCCGACCAGATTCCACCATAATAAAATCGGGCTTTCAAATGGCTCTCCTCCAATCAATAACACCCGGCTTCTGGCATGAATTTCAGCATTGACCTGTTGCAACCCCGGCTCCAGGATCAGCATATTATCCTCTGTCAGTTCATGTCCATTTATACTGGCCGTACCTTCAAGTACCATAAAGCCATATTCAAATTTCGGATTCAGTGGCAAACGCATACTGCTACTTTCATCTGCATACAGATCCACGCCCAGCAATTCACTATGCACTTTAACCGGTGATCTGGTATTTAAATACTCTCCAACCAGCACGGTAAACTCGATACCCTGCTCATTGACCACCGGTAATTCAGGATAATGGTCAAACCCCGGTGCCATATTGATCTTGTCATCCGGCAAGGCAATCCACAACTGTGCTGCATGCATATGGGTCTCACTTTCCGGAGAGACTTCAGTATGTGAGATACCATAGCCCGAGGTCATCAGATTGACCTGCTTGGGACGAATCAATTGCTGATTTCCCAGACTGTCATTGTGCATCATGCTGCCTTCGATCATCCAGGTAAAAGTCTGCAGCCCGATATGCGGATGTGGTCCGATATCTAGGCCATCTCCTTGCGGGAAAATGGCAGGACCGGCGTGATCGAGAAAACACCAGGCACCTATCATGCGCTTGTGTCTGCTTGGCAAGGCACGTTTAATCACGGTACCCTGCCCGATTTCTGCGCGGCGTAAAGGAGATTCCTGAATAAACCGGTTTACATACTTTTCACAATCATCAGAATTGGACAGTTCAATATCACTATTGGTCGACATGGCTGAGTTTACCTCGGCATTTTCATTCTAGTTCCGGAGTGGGTGAGACATTCACATTAGACTGATCCAAAATGCCCCTTGCTCAGGACAATGTACAGGGTCTAGATTCAAAATCTATCTCTAGAAATATTTAGATACGTATTAAGTATTCTAATGGCTACCCTATTTAAAATCTGAACAGCTGATACGATTTGTATTGTAAATACAAATACTTGAGTTAGCTTAAAAATTTTTGATGCAGCTACCTGGCTTAAGGAGATGATATGGGGTGTATACAAAGAAGTATTGAGCAGCCATGTTTCACGTGAAACGAATGAATAGTATTTTAAAATTTTGGAAAATAAGATGATTTTTCATGTATTTCAACTACTTCCATAATTGAAAACACAAATTTTGTTACGTTTTAAATGCAAAATCCTTCCGGATACCCAATTTTTAGGAGGTTATTTTTTATTCAATCACGGCATAATAGGCACCTATAAAAATAATACTGGACCAGGACATGTCTGCTAAGAATGAGAATATATATTCAACGACGAATATATCTTTTCAAAATTCGACGACTGATAAATCACTAAAACTATCTGAATGTGATCTGAAAAACCGTCAGCTGATTGAACAGGCGCTGACAGATCCGCATGCCCGTATTCCTGCTCCGTTTCAGCAATATTTTTATGATTACGTCTATACCCATAGTCATCAAAATTTGCGTCAAATTAACTATCTGGCACAAATAGCATTTCTTCTGTATTTTTTTGCTGATATCCTGATTATTCCGGACATGTTTTTTATGTCCGGGCTGATACGTGTGGTTCTGGTTCTGGGCGCACTGTTTTGCTGTTATTACCTGTTTAAAAAATATAAAAACATTCAGGTTCTGGATAGAATCGTGCCTATAGGTACGACTGTGGCCGCAGCGGCCTGGATTGGCTTACTGGTACTTTCAAGTAGTCCTCATGTGGCCACCTATATTTATGCCTCTGCGATTTTTATTCTTGTCGCCAATCTCTGTATACAGACCCAGTTTAAAGTCGCGGTCTATTGTTCCATCTTGATTGCCCTGTTTATCATGCTGGGGGCCAACCAGTTAATGAGTACATCTCAAGCTTTTATTTTTGCAGTAGTTTTTAGTCCTCTCTGGTTTTTTAGTATCTATATTAACTGGAATAATATTCTAAATGTTCGGCGTTCGTTTCTGCGTTCCCTACTTGACGAATGGAACTATCAAACCTTAAAAAATCTCGCACATACCGATGATTTGACCCAGCTATATAACCGTCGCCATTTTGTCGATATGGCTGAACGTTCAATTCATCAATGGCCTAGACATGCCAGTAGCTGCCTGCTGATGTTTGATGTTGATCATTTTAAGAATATTAATGATAGCTATGGACATGATGTTGGTGATCGGGTATTGCAACTCATTGCTGAAGTGACCCGTAAAGAAATGCGACATAGCGATGTACTGGCACGTTTTGGCGGGGAAGAATTTATCGCCCTTCTGGAGGATACTCAGCTACAAGACAGCCTGGTGATTGCAGAGCGAATTCGTTGTGCTATTCAAAAGCAGTACATTTATGTCAAACCTAATCATGCCATCCGATTTACTATTTCGATCGGGATAGCAGAACTGGAATCACATACCCAAACTCTGGAAGACCTGATCAAACAAGCGGATATTGCTTTATATCAGGCCAAAAAAACTGGACGCAACCGGATTGAAGTCTATCATCCTGACATACTGGATCAGGCCAAGCCTGCAACAGACAATCCCTGGAATGTATTTAAATCGAGCACTCAGCCAGTTCAATCAGCCACAAATTAAAGTTGAACCCAGATTGGTTTGTTATAACAAGCCAAGCTCATCCTGAGAAGTATTAATCAGATATTTTCACCTGATCAAATAAATTTGTTTCTTCACTTTTAAAAAATTTAACAAAAGAATAGAATATTTTTTATACAACTATATATAAATTTCATCTTATTCATTTTTATAAATTTTAAGTTGGGAAGGCTGCATGCCTCATGATTATGAAAAAGAATCTCGTAGCTTGATTCAGGAGGCTCTTCAAGAGCCGCTTGTTCGTATTCCTGCACCCTTAAAACCAGCTTATTATGCTCATCAAAAACAACTTACTTTAAAATACCTATTACAGGTTAATTTATTTGCACAGCTGGCCTATGCATCCTATACCCTTGCCGATATTGTGGTACTCAACGATATCCTTACTTTGCTCATTTTGACCAAAATCAGCTATACCCTTCTGATCGTCATGGTGACGATCTGGATGTATCATTCTTACCGCAATCTGCCTGTCTTTGATCTGCTCTTGCCCACTTCAGTTATTGGTGCAAGTGCCATCTGGTTCTTTAACCTGAATCAGTCCGAAAGTGCCTCTGTCCTTATTTATCAATATGCATCCCTGGTCTTTATTGTGTTGGCCAATTTGTGTGTACAGATCCGTTTCTGGCCGTCTTTGATTACTTCAGGCCTGATTACTCTGGTTATTTATCTTGGTGTATATTTCAATACCCATGCTGACCCGTATCAGATATTTTTATTTTCCTTGATTTATCTGCCGGTATTAACCTTCAGTCTTTATATCAGCTGGAACTCGACCTTAAAATCACGCATTGTATTCCTGCAATATACCCTGAATGAATATAATCGTCAGGCCTTTGAAAATATGGCACATACTGACTCACTCACTGGCCTGAACAACCGTCGATGTTTTGAATATCTGGCCCAACAGCTGGTACAGCAGAATCTTGCGCGACCTGCACCCATGAGCTTACTGGTATTTGATGTTGATCATTTCAAGCAGATTAATGACCGTTATGGGCATGATATTGGAGATCAGGTCTTACAAACGATAGCACTAAGCACCCATAGTGAAATGCGGCAGCATGATATTCTGGCGCGCTATGGAGGCGAGGAATTTATTGCTTTTTTACCTGAAACTTCTCTCGATGATGCTTTAAAAATTGCTGAACGTTTAAGGCATAAAATTGAAAATATCGTGATCGACCTAGACAGTCAACATCGTTTCAGTTTTAGTATTTCTATTGGTGCTGCCATTCTGGAAAGCTGTGAAACCGATTTACTGACCCTGATTAAACAGGCTGATATCGCCTTATATCAGGCTAAAGCCAATGGTCGGAATCGGGTTGAGGCTTATGATCCAGATCAGAGTTTAGATGGAGAGCTGCAAAACTGGCAGGTTAAGCCGACTTAAGTCTCTTATCTATTTAAAAAAGTATAAAAAAGAGCGCCTAAGCACTCTTCTTTAATTTGGAAAGTTTAGATTCCTAAACTGCCGCGAGCATAGCGCTTGGCGTAATTTAGACGGACAGCAGTGCTGTCCGAAACCCCTAAATTACTCCCATTCAATCGTTGCAGGTGGTTTAGACGATACGTCATACACAACACGAGAAACTTCAGCAATTTCGTTCATGATACGGGTCGAGATTTTATCGACTAAATCATAAGGAAGATGCGCGAAACGAGCCGTCATAAAGTCCACGGTTTCTACCGCACGCAGTGCAATCACCCATGCATAACGACGGCCATCACCGACTACACCCACCGATTTCACTGGCTGGAATACTGCAAAGGCTTGAGCCGTTTTATCATACCAACCGCTGGCACGCAATTCCTGCATGAAAATGTCATCCGCAAGACGTAAAATGTCTGCATATTCTTTTTTCACTTCACCCAGGATACGCACACCAAGACCTGGGCCCGGGAATGGATGACGATAGATCATGCTGTGTGGCAAACCTAAAGTCGTACCCAATTTACGTACTTCATCTTTAAACAGGTCACGTAACGGTTCAACCAGTTCAAACGCCAGGTCTGCCGGCAACCCACCCACATTGTGATGCGATTTAATCACATGCGCCTTGCCCTGCTTGCTTGCGGCAGATTCAATCACGTCCGGATAAATCGTACCTTGAGCCAGGAATTTTACGCCATCTAATTTACGGGCTTCTTCAGCGAAGACTGCAATAAATTCACGGCCAATAATCTTACGTTTTTTCTCTGGATCAACTTCGCCAGCCAGTGCAGTCAGGAAACGTTCCTCTGCATCAGCACGAATCACGCGGATACCCATGTTATCTGCAAACATTTGCATCACTTGATCGCCTTCGTTCAAACGAAGCAGACCATTATCTACAAACACACAAGTCAGCTGATCACCAATTGCTTTATGCAACAGTGCTGCCACTACAGATGAATCCACACCGCCAGAAAGACCAAGTAATACTTTTTCATCACCAATCTGTTGGCGAAGCTGTTCTACACGTAGATCAATAATGTGTTCTGGCGTCCACAGACCGCGACAACCACAAATTTGATGAACGAAGTTCGACAGTAATTCTGCGCCTTTAGAAGTATGTGTTACTTCAGGATGGAACTGAATGCCATAGAAACCGCGAGTTTCGTCAGAAACCATCGCAATTGGACAGCTTGGAGTTTGTGCAGTGATCTGGAAGCCTTCTGGAATACGGGCAACCTTGTCACCATGGCTCATCCAGACATGCAACTGGTTTTCACGGTCCTGTAAATTACCGATCAGCTTGTCACGTACGACAATATCTACTTCTGCATAGCCAAATTCGTGTACATGACCCGGCTCAACTTTACCGCCAAGCTGTTCGCACATGGTTTGCAGGCCATAACAAATACCCAATACCGGCACACCCAGTTCGAATACCACTTGCGGCGCACGTGGGCTGCCTTCAAGGTGAACACTCTCAGGTCCACCAGACAAGATGATCCCGTTTGGATTAAATGCACGAATGTCTTCTTCAGACATATCATAGGCATACATTTCAGAATATACACCAGCTTCACGAACACGACGTGCGATGAGCTGACTATATTGAGAACCGAAATCCAGAATCAGGATACGATCTTCAGTAATTTGAGTATTGGTAGTCATGACGAACAACTATGAAAGGCAAACGAAAGATAAGCGCCGTATTCTAGCATTTTTCTTGCATTTAAGCACACTATTCCAAAGCGTTTAAATATTAAACAGTTAAGAAATTATAGAAATTAGTGGCTTCATTTTTGGCTGGTTCACAGGAGAGCAGACTTCCGCTGCTTTCCTGTGAACCAGCCAAATGAATGGTTTATTTCAGGTGTTCAATCTGAATCACTTCAATATCGGTGGGTTTATTGCGGTGCGTATCGACCTCGCCCCAGACTTTCACCCGGTCGCCTGCTTTGAGTTTTAATCTTTTCCAGTGGTCATCATCCACATCAATCATGATGCTGCCGGTTTTATCTTTTAATTCAAATTCATCACTTTGCCCTGCACGCTGTTTGACGATCTGGCCTGTTAAGGTCACGCCGGTTTCATCTTTCATTTTGTGTGCCTGAGCAATACTGACTACATTCTTTTTGGCTTCTGCCAGAACAGCCTGATCGGATTTAGCCCAAAGTGCCGGACTGACAGCTGCCAGAACTAGTATCACAAGAATATATTTTTTCATATGTTTTGACCTGCTATTTTTATGATGATTCCATGATCTAAACAGAAATCTGGAGCAGACGCTGCAGAAGTTATGTAACACCATGATGACCTTGTGTAGTCTGCTCAGAAAGCTCCAATAAAAATCTGTAAATACGCTGATACATCCATTTTTAAAATGACAGGATTAGCCTGAAAGCAGAAAAATAAGCCGCAAAATAGTCGACTTTTATTACTGACTTTAGAGGTGATCGCTGTTAGGATTTGAGCACACTTTTGCTTGTACTGGGCTCATGGAACTGATTGATTTTATCTTGCATGTTGATGATCACTTGCTTGAATTTATCACCAATTACGGGATCTGGATTTATGCCATTCTTTTCCTGATTATCTTTGTGGAAACAGGTTTGGTGGTCATGCCGTTCCTGCCTGGTGACAGCTTGTTATTTGCAGCAGGTGCTTTGGCAGCGTCTACAGGTGCGATGGATCCCTGGGTGCTGATTCCGCTCCTATTTGTTGCGGCAGTGCTGGGTGATACCCTGAATTATCACATTGGTAAATATATTGGACCTCGGGTGTTCGAGATTGAATCACGCTTTATCAATCAAAAACATTTATTGGCGACTCAGCAATTCTTTGCCAGACATGGGGGTAAAACCATTATTTTTGCGCGTTTTATTCCTTTTGCCCGTACCTTTGCACCCTTTGTAGCCGGTGCTGGCAGCATGAATTACAAATATTTCCTGACCTATAATGTGGTCGGGGCATTTGCCTGGATTAGCTCATTTGTAATCTTGGGTTATATGTTTGGCAATATGCCGATTGTTAAAGACAATTTTACCTATCTGATTTTCGGCATCATTATTTTAAGTGTATTGCCAGGTGTGATTGGCTTTATTCAACAAAAGCTTAAAAAAAGCACAACAGCTTAATATTTTTTATAGCCTGCGCATTTAATCCCACAGCTTGATCAGGAGTGGGATCAGACAAAGCAGGACAAACAGAGCCGCGCCTTTATAAATGAGGCCGGCTTTTATTTTTTCAGAATGACTGCTCAAAATTGCCTGACCAAAAATCATCCAGAAAACCCCTACAGGAATGGTACTCAAGCTAAAGGCAGCAAAAACCAGCACGAAGTTGGTCGGACTTTGCCAGGTTTCCATGGGTAAAATTCCTGAGGCCAACAGGGCTGCTTTAGGATTTTTTAAGGTGGCCCTAAACATTTGCCAAGGACGAATCTGAGGATGGTTCTTATTATAGCGCTCTAACTGTTGGGCCTTATATAAATGCAAGGTCATCCAGCCCACACAGATGGTACTCAGTACATAGACCACACCTTTAAAATTTGGCCAGATCGGTGAAGCCAGATGAATCAACAAAGCCCAGACATTAATGGCATAAAAATAGCCCATCAGAATGGCAGGAAGATAAAGACTGGTTTTGGGCCGTCCCTGCTGATAAGCGGAACTGGCCACCAGGGCATTGGCCGGCCCTGGAACCATCAGCACAGCAATAAGTCCTAAAACAAATAACCAATTTTCAATCATCGCGATGAACTATTCCGGGCCTATGTTCTAGCTTAATCAATATGCGAATATCATGACAAGCTTAAAAATTTCAGACTTCTATACAGGCCGGTCAATTTCACGTGAGTTTTATCTTAATTTAAACCGCTCTATTCTTGGTGAAAGCAATAAAAAATGCCGACCCGAAGTCAGCATTCATCCTTTTAATATAGAATGATTTATTTAGGTATCGCCTGCCGCACGATCATCGGGCAGTTCTTATAACGTGCAGCCTGGACAATCGCTTCCTGCTCGCCTAAAAGTCGTGCCAGTTCGGTTCTTTTGGTATCAGATGACTGTCCCATATTGACTGAGATACTCGGACCAATACCCCAACCACCGTGACTGCCCCAACCACCGCCAAGACCCACACCTACACCCATGCCAGTACGTTTCGGTGGTTCGACACCATTATCAATATACTGCTGAATACGGTTATATTCACCCTGTAGTTGCGAGCAACCCAAAGTCTGATACAGGGTTGGCGACACATAAGTCGGTTTTACCGTCGTTGCACAAGCACTGAGTAATGCAAGTGCAGCAATACTCAGGCCGATTTTCACAAGTTTCATAGCTAACTCGATCTTAATTCTGTTCTATCTCATTGAACAACGATTGATAGGCCTGAGTCAATTTATGATCAGTAGCCAAATGAATCAAAGGCAGATTTTTATGATGAGATTCTTTCATCAAGATCGACGGTGGCAACATACTGTCAAGCACCGGTAAGCCTTCATCTTTGAGCTGCTGTACCACTTCACGCGGTAATTTGGCCTGTGCCTGAAACTGGTTGACGACAATGCCTTCAATTTCCAAATTTTCATTATGGTCATCTTGGGTTTCAATCACATTTTCAATCAGGGTCTGCAGGGCGCGTTTAGAAAATACGTCACAGTCGAAAGGAATCAGCACGCGATCTGCTGCAATGAGTGCGGAGAGGGTAAAGAAATTGAATGCAGGCGGTGTATCAATAAACACCCGGTCATAATGTCCCGACAGTTGTTGCAAGGCATCTCTTAACTTGTAAATCTTGTGCTTGGATTCCAGGGCATGAGCCAATGTCCCAAGTGTCGGGCTGGCCGGAATAACATCCAGATGCTTAAAAGAGGATTGATGCACATAGCTTTCCAGACCTTTGCTACGACTTTTTAAAATCGAGCCAATGGCATTGCCGAGCAGCCCCTTACTTTGCTGATTGCCGAGTACATCTTCAAAATAGTTTTCGATATTCGGTTCGAGTGCAGGCTTGTCACTGGAATACGTCGCATCATCGCCTAGCACATACTGGCTGGAGTTAGCCTGCGGATCCAGGTCGATCAACAAGGTTCTTAAGCCCTGATGTGCGCTGATCGCTGCCAGATTGACGGTAATACTCGACTTGCCTACCCCACCTTTTTGATTAAATACCACACGTGTACGCATGTCCCCTCCTGTCAATTTTTAATTACTTTTACTACATTTGTACTTTTTAATTATTCAGATGTAATGGCTATGCTGATCGTCATAGCCAGTCTGTTTTTAGCCAAAATTCGGCTTGATCATCACCAGAGCCAGAATAGACACCAATGAAACCACAGCAATAAATAAGCCAGCCCGACGCTGTACCAGCAAAATCGAATCATCTTTTTTATAGGCTTTGCCTAGCGAGGACACCAGTACCAAAAATAAAATAACTTTGGCATAGAACCAGGGCTGCACATCAAAATCTTTAAGGAAAAGCGACACGATACCGGTCAGTACAATCACCGTGATGGCGAAATGCTGCAAAGCCACTAACACGGTGCGTGCTACCGGATTAGGCATATTTCCCTGTGTGCCGACAAACAAGGTCAAGGCACGGGCAAGAATGGCGACAATTGCCAGTCCTGCTACCGACATATGGATAATCTTGACTAAAAGTTGGGTTTCCATCATTTCCTCTTAGTTTTTTGGTGCATGGGCACAAGCAGGACTGCTCGTATCCTGTCCTGTCCATTCTTCAGGTAAAAATGCATGAATCGCCAGCGCATGAATCTTGTCTTTCGACAGCAGATCACCCGCAGCAGCATAAACTTTCTGATGACGCTGGACGGGGCGCAAACCGGCAAAAGCCTGACTGACAATGACGGTTTTAAAATGCGATTCTTTTCCCGGGAAATAACCGCCATGGCCCGAGGACTCATTGACTACTTCCAGATGGGTTGGGGATAATTGTGCCAAACGGTCTTTCAGTTGTTGTTCCAAGCTCATGGCCGGACTCCAATTTTGAAAAATATGGTTTCAGTATACCTTGTTCTGCGAAGTATTTTGGCAGTCTATATGGGTGCAATCCGTTGAATGTAGCTAAGTTTTATAAACTACCAGATGAATATTGGCTATTTAATGTCTAATCTAAAGGATTTTGAGTTTATTTTATTCAATTGATGCAAGATTTTTAACAAAGGTGTTGACCTGATTTTTGCATGCTGTATTATACACGGCATGCGGGAATAGCTCAGTTGGTAGAGCATAACCTTGCCAAGGTTGGGGTCGGGAGTTCGAGTCTCCTTTCCCGCTCAAAATTTTTTCATTTAGTTTTTTCATTTAAAAAACTTTATAGACTCCGCGGGAATAGCTCAGTTGGTAGAGCATAACCTTGCCAAGGTTGGGGTCGCGAGTTCGAGTCTCGTTTCCCGCTCCAAATTTAAAAGGCCCTGGTCGAAAGAGTAGGGCTTTTTTCTTGTTGATTTTATTATATTTTTTAAAATTCCGCCTTCCTTTGTAATTCAATTCAATAAAAAATATTCTTAATGTAATTTGTATTTTGTGACCAAGATGTGACCATGGCGTGCCCACGACAATAAAAATGGTCTTAATTGATCTCAAATGCTCTCATTTCATCACTACTTTTTAGCCCCCCTCAGAGCTTTTTTGGCTGTAAAAAAAACACCAAACTCTTTTCAAAGTACAGTGTTTTTTACCAATCGTTCAATAATTTGTGACCATTTCACTTTTTGGTGTGACCATTTGTGACCAAACTATTCATTAACATATTGTTCTTTATTGTCTTTTTCAAAAACAAATAAATCTCCTACCTGCACATCCAAATAATCGCAAATACGATCGATAGTCTCTAAATCAATTCGAGTCAATTCGCCATTATAAAGCTTATGCAAAGTTGTCTTGTTAATGCCTGTGCCACGAATTAAGTCAGCTACACGCATTTTTCTTTCAGCCAACAATATTGGTAGTTTACAAATAACCATTAATTTTTCCTCTAATACAATGAAAATTTAATTGCATTTAATTAAATTTGAGGTTATTTTAGATCTAAGGATGAAAAATTCATTGCATCCGATGAATTACGCTAGGAATACAATTATGTCATATACCTATCTCACAGCCCAGCAACTGGCTGAAAAAATCCAGTACGACGCTCGTACTATTCGCAACCAGCTAAAGGACAGTGTCTTTATCGAAGGTGTTCACTACATCCGTCCTTTCGGTGGTCGCAAAATTCTTTTTGTTTGGGAACGCATTGAAACTGAAATGCTTAAATTCACTGGTTTAAGCATGGATGCCTTGCAATAAGGCTTAGGAGGTTTAACTCATGGCTACCATCCGGGAACGAAGTGGCAAACTGATTGCAGACTTTCGCTACATGGGCATCCGTTGCAGAGAAACAACCAATCTTGAAGACAATGCTTATAACCGACGCATTTTGAAAAAACGTCTCGAGCAGCTTGAAGCTGAAATTACTTTGGGAACTTTTGAATACGAAAAGTACTTTCCAAAAAGTAACCGTGTTGAGGAGTTTAAGGAAAAAAGAAGTCAGCAAATTGCTGTACAAACCAAAGTACCTCTTTTTAAAGAGTTTACTGCACTGTGGTTTAAACAGAAACAGATTGAGTGGAGAACATCCTATCAACACAAGGTTTCAATTATTATCAAAAATTACTTGATTCCTGCTTTTGGTAATCAGGTTCTCTCGAAAATCAAGAAGTCAGACTTGCTGAACTTCCGTGCCTCTCTCGCCAAAGTGACACACGGAAAAGATCAGACAAGTCTGAAAGCATCGAGAATCAATCAAATCATGACGCCTTTACGTATGATACTCAATGATGCGGCTGAACGATACGAGTTTGAGTCGCCTTATAAAAATATTAACAATCTGAAAGAAAGTAAGATTGAAGTCACTCCCTTTTCTCTGGAAGAGGTACATAAAATTCTTACCACTGTTCGTGATGATTTTAAGCCTTATTACACTGTTCGCTTTTTTACAGGTATGCGCACCAGTGAGATCGATGGCCTGCAATGGGAAAATATCGACTTACAACGTCGTGAAATCCATATCAGAGAAGCGTTAGTGAATGGTGTTTTGGGTGGAACCAAAACTTATGGTTCTGACCGTACCATCCAAATGAGTGATCGGGTTTATCAGGCCTTTCTGCAACAGAAAAGCTTAAATAATGGTAAATCAGAGTTTGTATTCTGCAATCGTGATGGTGGACCTCTCGATTATCGTCTGGTAAACAAGCGTGTCTGGCATCCCCTGCTACGCTTTTTAGGGCTAAAGCCCCGTCGTGCTTATCAAACACGTCATACCGCAGCAACACTATGGTTGTCGGCAGGCGAGAATCCGGAATGGATCGCACGCCAGCTGGGACATTCAACCACTGAAATGCTGTTTAGGGTCTATAGCCGCTACATTCCGAATGTTACACGTCGCGATGGTAGCGCTTTTGAAGCCATGCTGGAGAGACTTAATACAGAGGAGCTTGCCCATGAACAGTAAAGCTTTCTTTGGCGGCGTAGTCGTTAGTCCAGAAGCAGATATGGTCGCGCGTGAACTCATTCACGAGTTACATATTCCCAAACTGCACAATCTGGCCTTTTTGCTGGAAATCAATAAATGCTTCGATGATCACCAAGCATTAAGACTCTGGCTACAGCGAATGCTGGATGAAGGACAAGCTCATTACGATGACTTGGCTCAACAGGCCCGTCTCCGCTTAATGAGCCTAGCTCACTAATAAAACAAACATAAAAGGTCATCAAATCGATGACCTTAGCCCCTCTATACCTATAAAAAGGTGAACACATGCATAAAGATATTTCAATTTGGATGCCACTCTATATTGGCGACCTACAGGCAAAATTTGCACGAATGACAGCAGAACAAATTGGTGCGGCACTGCTGTTAATGATGGATTTCTGGAAAAATGGTGCCATTCCTCATGACCTAGCTACTTTATGTAGCATTACGAAATTACCGCAGCACACCAAGGCTAAAACTTTGTTAAATACGCTGATAGCCCTGGAATTGTTTGAAGTCGAGTCTGAGCAGATTCATTCAAATTTCTTAAGCAGTTTAAAAAGCCAGGCATTACAAAATCAGCAAATGAAATCTGATAAAGCTAAAAATGCAGCTCAAGCACGTTGGGGGAAATCTGCTAGTAATGCTCAAGCATCAACCAAGCAACGAAAAGTAAATGCTCAAGCAGCTCCTGAGAAGAGCTCGAGTATTACTCAAGCCATGCTTGAACCATGCCCTTCATCTTCATCTTCATCTTCATCTTCATCTTCATCTTCATCTTCATCTTCATCTTCATCTTCATCTTCATCTTCAAATTTTGAAGAAAAAAATGAGGATTTTTTAGAAAATTCCAAATGGATTTAGGAGAATAATCATGAATACCATGCTTAAAACGCTCCAGTTTCGCGCAGAAACAACGGAAACACTTTGCCCTACCCATCATATACCCCTGATGGAAATCGCCGGTCACAGGCTCTGTAAATTGTGTGCCAAAGAAACCGTCCAACACTCACATGCAGCCTATGAGAATGAACTGCAACAGCGATTGCTAAAACAGAAAATTAAAAATTCAGGGCTCAATAAACGCTACCTGGATCGGGGCTTCAAGAATTATGTAGTTGCATGCCCTGCACAAAACAATACCATCAAACTATGTCAGGCCTTTGCACAGCAGATTATTTCTGACCACAACCCGAACATGTTGATGATTGGTACACCAGGTACAGGTAAAACCCATCTGAGTGCATCAATTATTCGTAACATTCTGCATAACAGTACAAAATCTGCACGCTACTATACCAGTGCAGAAATTGCTCAAAAAATGATGGACACTTGGTCAGATGCTTCACGCTCTGAAAAGGAAGTCATCGACCATTTCTCCAGCTTTGATTTATTAGTGATTGATGAATATGGCCTGCATGACCGGCATGAAAAACGCCTGGAGATGGTACATAAGGTTTTGTATAGTCGTTATGACAACATGAAATCTACCCTTCTGATTTCCAATTTCACAGTCCAAAATATGCAGCGAGATTTAGGTATCCGATTATGGTCACGATTACATGAAAACAATTTGATTGTAGTACCGTGTTATTGGGATGATCAGCGGATAACCAAATAATACGACTCTTTACTTAAGCCAATTATCTCGCTGAAATAATTGGCTTTTATAATTAGATTTTTCAAAATTGCATTAATTGCATATTCTTATTAAATGGACAGATATTCTTATTTGAAGCTGAACACCCGTTCTTATTTTACATGGACACCTCAGAAAATTAACTCTTAGATAAATTTCCATGAATTGTTAGAGTATACCTGTACCTGTCTGATGCTTTAATAAAGCTGCCAATTGTGAACCTGATTTTAGCTTCTCTGTATAAGGGCAACCTTGGTCATTAGGTGCCCAATGTGGACATCTTAGATAATATTGATCCAGTAACCCAATACCATTCTTTTTCTTTTGCAAAGTCATCGGTTCGGCATGAATTGGACAACAAACAATGTTAATACCTTGCTTTTTATTTCTTAGATCAGATTGTAAATCATCCATACGCTCTATAATACTTTCTGAAGTACTCTGATCCTGAAGAATAATATTAAAGTCTTGAGCTGAAAGACTAAATTCAGGTGCGGATGTATCTGTCATTAAAGCTAAGTCTTGCTGAGATAAATTTTCACGATATTCACATAAACGAACCTGTTTATTATTAAAATACCAACCTGTACATCCCCAATAGAAATCTTGTGGGTTAACATGAACTAAATTACGTGCCCACTGCAACTTCATAGGTCTTTGACATTTAGGGCATGTCTTTGCCATGGTATCTGCAAAAGCATTCCATTGAAGGACATGTGTTGTTTCTAGATCAATATCAACTTTATGAATATTATTTTCATTCTGTTGAAATGAACCGTACCGGGTTTGTCGGAGATCAACTTTCTTGAGAGAATGTTCCGATGAAAAAATCAAACTATACCCCTGAAATCAAAGAAAGAGCAGTTCAACTTGTTATTGAATCCGAAAAAGATTATCCATCGAATTGGGCTGCAATCACTGCTATTGCTCCCAAGATAGGTTGTACCCCTGAAACACTGCGTGTTTGACATCAAAAATATTTGGATCAACAAAATCCAGTTAAAGTACAGCAGCTTTCAGACCAAGAACGTATCAAACAACTCGAACGTGAAAATAAAGAGCTACAACGCGCCAATGAGATTCTACGTAAAGCAGCCGCTTTTTTCGCCCAGGCGGAGCTCGACTGCCCACACAAATAATGGTGGATTTTATCCATAATAATAAAGAGCTGTACGGAGTCGAGGCGATTTGTAGAATTTTACCGATTGCACCATCGACCGGCTTTGTTGCACAAACCTATCTGTAAAGGGTTTTTCAGCGATATAATTTTCAAATGAAGAAGCCTGCACACAAAATCTACCGCACAACCAATTGGCCCGCATATAACCGAGCACTCATGAGTCGCGGAAATATTGCCATTTGGTTTGATCCTGCTACGCAATGGTATGCTCTGTCCATCGGTAAACAAGGGCGAAATCAAACCTACTCCGACGCAGCCATCCAATGCTGCTTAATGATTAAATCCTTATTCCGTCTGTCTTTACGTATGGTCACTGGCTTTGTGCAAAGTCTGATTAAACTTTGCGGATTAAATTGGATAGCTCCAGATTACACCACGCTTTGTAGAAGACAAAAGCATAT
>NZ_JAYWYX010000025.1:0-49797 GCF_048147925.1 Acinetobacter sp. 226
TGCTCATTATAGGGCAATTTCTTACACGTGCAAGCGCTTTTAACGCACAAGAATCACGAGTGTTTTATTTTTATGCACCAAATTGGTTCAATTTTATGCAAATCATTACATAAGTACATATTTTTAAAACAGAAATATAAATTAAATATTTCTGGTTTATTCTATGTCTAGTTTTTCACAACTGGTGCTTTAATCGTCACACTGGTGATTTTTACAGGGTTTACTGGCACATTTTGATGCATTCCATAGTTTCTAGTGGGTACTTTAGCAATCTGATCAATTACATCCATACCTTTAGTGACCTTACCAAATACCGCATAGCCGGCATTTCTAGCAGAACGATCCAGAAAATCATTATCGACCAGGTTTACAAAGAATTGTGCGCGGGCAGAATCCGGCTGATTGGTACGTGCCATGGCTAAAGTGCCACGCTTGTTATGCAGACCATTTGACGATTCGTTTTTAATCGGTGCTTTGGTATTGGCTTTTTCCTGCATGTTCACATCAAAGCCACCACCCTGAACCATAAAGCCGGGAATGACCCGGTGAAAGATGGTGTCCTTATAAAAATTGCTTTTTACATAATTTTCAAAATTTTTTGCCGAGATGGGAGCTTTATCATTAAAGAGTTCAATTTCAATATTTCCCATTGAAGTATTCATCTCAATAATCGTATTTGCAGCAAAGCTTGGCAGACTGGTCGCGGCAAGCGCGATCACACATAATGATTTCTTTAACATTTATTAACTCATCTACTTAGAAGTAATGGTTGTGAATGACTATATATTAATCTTTTATGATTTATATTGCAGTGATCTGCCGACTAAAGACAAGAGAATAAGAATGAAACATGCATTATTACAGGAGCAAAATATCCATCAGTTTCCACCTTGGCGCTTGCAGGGTGAAGGTTTTATTCTGAACTATTGGCTGACCCCCAGCTTTATTGAACAAGCAAAACAGTTCCGTATCGCACCCTCTCCGCTGGGTCGTATGGTTCAAGTGATGCTGGTACGCTATCAAACTTCACCGATTGGTCCCTATGATGAGTTACTAATTCTGGATCACCCTTTAATTAATAAACGGCGTCTCAGCTCGATTCCTAAAATTTATGTGTCTACCCATGAATCTGTCATACATGGTCAGCATTTATGGGGAATTCCCAAACAATATGCACAATTTAAATGGCAAGAAAAGGATCAGGAAATTCTGTGTCAGATTCAGCATCAGAACCAGCAGATGACGATTCGGTTGAAGAAAACCAAATCTGCACGTCAATTTTATATTAATAGTCACCATATTCCAGCATCTATGCTCAAGATTCAGCAGGCCTGGAAAGGTCAACGTTTTCAGTTTAGTCCCCAGTTTCGTGGACACCTCTCCACACTTTCACAAGTAGAGTGGCAAGATGCTGAGGATATATTTCCAGATTTTTCCAAAGCCAAATTGCTGCAAAGCTTTTATGTCCCCCAATTTAATCTGATCTTTCCTGAAGCACAGATCAGTAACAAGCCATAACCTGCATTTAAATTTAGCTATAAATATAAAAAAGGTGTTTCATAAGAAACACCTTTTTCTTCATGCTTTCGGCTTAACTGTTTTTGTCCCAAAATTTGCGGAAGTTCTTACTGATCTCAATCACATATTTTTTGGCACGACGGGAAATCGGCGTCAGATTGATAAAACCATGGGCCTGATCGGTATATTCATCATAATGAACAGCTACACCATTCTGACGCAACTTGTGTGCATAGATTGAACCCTCATCATGCAGGACATCATGACGTGCTGTAATCACATAACTTGGCGGCAAGTTTTTCAGCTCGCCATAGGTCGGCGAAATCAGTGGGTCATCCAGTTCAATCTGATGGGTTTGGGCATACATGAAGGTCACCAGATCAATATCCTGCTCTGAAAGTACCAGTCCATCTTTATAGGCATAAAAAGATGGATGGCGACTTTTGAAGTCAACCGCAGGATAAAGCAGAAGTTGTGCCCGTGCGGCATAAGATTTTCCTGCGCTGCGCTGCGCTACCACAGCTGCCAGATTTCCGCCGGCACTATCCCCTGCCACGGCAATACGGTTTTTATAGACTTTCAGTTGCTTGCTATGCTGATGTGCCCACGCCAAGGCATCTTCACACACCTGTACCATCTGCAAGGGGCTAAATTCTGGCGTCAGCGGATAGGCTACACTTAATACCTGAACTTTGGCATGCACTGCCAGCAAGCGACAAAATTCATCGTGAGTATCCAGACCGCCGACCATAAAGGCACCGCCATGATAAAAAATTACCATCGGTAACTTCTTTTGCGGTGCAGGATGATAATGTCGTGCAAAAATACTGCCACTCTGTAGAGGAAGGCGGAGCTCTTCGACAAATTTGACCGCGGTCGGTCTGGCCCGGATGGCTTTCATGCGTGCGTCAAACAGGGCACGTGAATGTACAACATCTTTACTGATAAAACTGCTGTGCCCCTGTTTGATCTGGATGGCCATCAGGCATTTTACCAAAGGGTCTAAATCAGGATAGACATGAGGATAATCCAAAGCCTTCACTACTGCCTCCTGGGCCATACCGGGTAAGCGATCCAGCATACGGGCTGCAGTTCCCTGTCCTTTTTCCATCAAACGTTGCAGAACCGGATGATTCACTGTCATTACTTTTAGTCCTTATTCTCTTAATTCTTCATAGTTTCTACACGATTAGCGTTTCAGTGACCGTTTTCTTATAGAAGTCTTAATATCTATGTACAGATAGCTTTTACCCGATACGTTATCCTCATTTATAGAAGATGTCATTGACCGGTTAAAGGTTATTTTTGACGTAATTTTGCATGGTTAAGTATATTTTTTATTAAAAATCGGGAGAATGCCTATGGCTATTAAAATTATAGCTTTGTCTTTGGCGACTGCATTTTTAGCTGTAGGCTGCGTCGCATTTCCTGAAGATGGCGGCTATTATGACGGTCGCTATGATCAGCGTTATGACCGTCGTTATGAACAGGATCGTCGCTATGACCGGCAACGCTGGGAATATGAACAGCAGCGCAAACATATTGAACAGGATCGACGTAAACAGGAATTACAGCGTCGTAATTGGGAACAGGATCGCAAAAGACAGTTAGATCAGGATCGACGTAAAAACCAGCTAGAACGGCAACGCCAGGAACAGCAGCGTAAAAATCTGATGACGCAACGGCAAAAACAGGCAGAAGCAGATCGTAATAAGCGTCGTCAGGAGCTGGATCGTAAACGTGCCACAGATCAGCGCACGAAAAAAGTCCAGCAAAATCGTTCTAATCCACGCTGGAATGATAACCGACGCTATCAGGAGCAACGCTCACGCGATCGTCGTGATTAAGATCTGTCATTGTATTCACTAAAAGCCCGGATCGGGCTTTTTATTTGAATGCGAGAAAATATCGGGCAAAAAAAAGGCTTATCTAGAGAATAGGATAAGCCACGAAAACACATTCAAAATAAGAAGAAACTACAGCGATAGAATCTAAAATGAATCATACCGAGTTGCTTATTTTTTGTGTAATACTTTATTAGTTAAATATTAATCGCTTTTGTGTCTAATAAATAAGCAGCTAAAAAAGCTGAGTTTTTGGGAGAGGTGTAGCCGAGAAAAGTAAATTAAAAACAGGATATTATGAGGCTGACTTAGTGCATTTTTCTAATTAAGGCCACTAGGATAAGTAAAAGTGCAAGGTTACTTTTTTATAGTGACTTAAAATAAATCAAGACTGCCATTTTAATTTAAAAATACGATTATTATTATTTTCATTTTAATATTTAGTGGATTTTTCTTTTTTATATTCTAATAAATACAACATATTTACATCAGGATACTGGACTTAGGCACATAAAGACGAGCTATCTTTTTAAGATTTTTCCGCTGTATTTTTTTCACAATTATAAAATCTTCTCCCTTCTGTATTCGGGATTTTGCATAAATCATAAAATTTATCTGGGCTTATGCTTGAATTTTTATACCCCGCCCCGATTTCTTAAGGTAATTGACTATTTCAACCTTGGCAGTTCCATCTTAATACGATGAACACTAAGGGCCAAGGACTGTAGACTGTACATGTTTAAGAACCCATTCAAACGGAGTAAATCAATGGCGACTGAGCAAAATGAGCAAGCTCAAGAATTTGAGCAAGAGCAAGCGGAAAAAGATATAGCGCAAACTCAAGCTGAATCCGAGCAGGCAGAAGTTTCTGTTGAGTCTTTACAAGAACAGATTGCGCAGCTTGAAGGCGACTTAAAGCTAGAGAAAGCACGTACGGCCAATGCAGTCTATGAAGCACAGAAAAGTGTGGAACGTATTCAGCGTGAATCTGAAAAACATAAAGATACAGTATTAGAAAAATTCGCCAAAGAGCTTTTGGATACGGTTGATAATCTTGAGCGCGCAATTAATGCTGCGAATGAAGAAGAATCTCCTTTGCTTGAGGGCGTCAAACTTACCTTGAAATCATTACTCACTACACTGGAAAAATTTGGTGTTGTGGTTGTAGATACCAGTAGCGGATTTAATGCTGAGCTTCATCAGGCTGTAGGCATTGATGCAAATGCTAAGGCCAATGAAATTGGTAGTGTTTTGCAGAAAGGCTATACGTTAAACAGTCGCTTATTGCGTCCTGCAATGGTGATGGTTGGCGCTTAAGCTGAATAAATTAGGGAGTTTGTACATTTTTTTCAAAAATGTTACTTGAAAAAAAATGAATGACTCTCATATCAGATAACAAGTGGAAATCACAAGAAAATTTTTGAGGAAACATCCAAATGGCTAAAATTATTGGTATTGACTTAGGTACTACCAACTCATGTGTTGCAGTACTTGAAGGCGACAAAGTTAAAGTAATTGAAAATGCTGAAGGCACACGGACTACGCCATCTATTATTGCCTATAAAGATGGCGAGATTCTTGTGGGTCAATCTGCAAAGCGTCAGGCCGTAACTAACCCGAAAAATACACTATTCGCGATCAAACGTTTGATCGGTCGTCGTTATGAAGACCAAGCGGTACAAAAAGATATCGGTCTGGTACCTTATAAGATCATCAAAGCGGATAATGGTGATGCTTGGGTTGAGGTCAACGACAAAAAACTTGCGCCACAACAGGTTTCTGCTGAAATCTTGAAAAAGATGAAGAAAACTGCTGAAGATTACCTGGGCGAGACAGTGACTGAAGCAGTTATTACTGTCCCTGCTTACTTCAACGATGCACAGCGTCAGGCTACCAAAGATGCAGGCCGAATTGCTGGTCTAGAAGTTAAACGTATCATCAACGAACCAACTGCTGCGGCACTTGCGTTCGGTATGGACAAGAAAGAAGGCGATCGTAAAATCGCAGTTTACGACTTGGGTGGTGGTACTTTTGACGTATCAATCATTGAAATTGCAGACCTTGATGGCGACCAGCAAATTGAAGTGTTATCTACCAACGGTGATACATTCCTGGGTGGTGAAGACTTCGATAACGCGTTAATCGAGTACCTGGTTGAAGAGTTCAAGAAAGAACAGAACTTCAACTTGAAGCAAGATCCTTTAGCGTTACAACGTTTGAAAGAAGCTGCTGAGAAAGCGAAGATCGAACTTTCATCTTCTAATGCAACTGAAATCAACCTTCCATACATTACCGCGGATGCGACTGGTCCTAAACACTTGGTGATCAACGTTACCCGTGCAAAACTTGAAGGTTTGGTGGCTGATCTGGTAGCGCGTACGATTGAACCATGTAAGACTGCACTTAAAGATGCAGGTCTTTCGACTTCTGACATCTCTGATGTGATTTTGGTCGGTGGTCAATCACGTATGCCACTGGTACAACAAAAAGTTCAGGAATTCTTTGGTAAAGAGCCACGTAAAGACGTAAACCCTGACGAAGCAGTAGCGATTGGTGCAGCGATTCAAGGTGCAGTATTGTCTGGTGATAAAACTGACGTACTTCTTCTTGACGTAACTCCATTGACTCTTGGTATTGAAACAATGGGCGGTGTGTTAACTCCAATTATCGAGAAAAACACTACGATTCCGGCGAAAAAATCCCAAGTGTTCTCTACAGCTGCTGACAACCAGCCTGCAGTAGACATTTCGGTTTACCAAGGTGAACGTAAAATGGCTCAACAAAACAAATTGTTGGGTAACTTCCAGTTAGGCGATATTCCACCGGCTCCACGTGGTGTGCCACAAATTGAAGTATCGTTCGACATCAATGCTGATGGTATCTTGAAAGTATCTGCGAAAGATAAGAGCACAGGTAAAGAGCAATCTATTCAAATTAAAGCAAACTCTGGTTTGAGCGATGCTGAAATTGAAGCGATGATCAAAGATGCTGAAGCAAATGCTGAAGAAGACCGTAAGTTTGAAGAGCTTGCAAAAGCACGTAACGAAGCTGATGCATTAATTGCTTCTGCTCAAAAAGCAGTGAAAGATCTTGGTGAACAAGTGACTGCGGACGAGAAAACTGCGGTTGAAACTGCGGTTTCTGAACTTGAAGCTTCAACTAAAGAAAATGACGCTGAAGTGATTAAGTCTAAAACTGAAGCATTGCAAAACATCATCATGCCGATCACACAACGTGCATATGAAGCAGCACAAGGCCAAGGCGGTGCACAAGGTTTCGACCCGAATGCATTCCAAGGTGGCGAAGGCCAAGCTCAAAAAGCGGATGACGGCGTTGTAGATGCTGAGTTCACTGAAGTGAAAGATGACAAAAAATAATTTGTCGCTTTAACTGAAAAAACCGCGCGAAAGCGCGGTTTTTTATGTCTCGAATTGAGGGAATAAAATAAAAATTACTAAAATTTGATCGTATTTTCAGGAAAAGCTGTTTAAGTTAAATCAATCATTAAAATACCTTGAACCCATGAAAATTCTGATTTTGCTGCCTTTACTGAGTTGCTTGGGCCTGACAGCATGTAGCCTGCCCGTTTCATCTTCCCCATCTCAAAGCACTTTGACTCAATCCACCCAAGCCATCGCCAGCTTATTTGATCAAGCACAAAGCTCTGGCGTTCTAGTGATTCAGCGTGGTCAACAGTTACAGGTCTATGGCAATGATTTGAGCCGAGCAGATACCGAATATGTTCCTGCTTCAACCTTTAAAATAGTGAATGCCCTGATTGGCTTGCAACATGGCAAAGCCACAGCCAATGAAATCTTTAAATGGGATGGCAAGAAACGCAGTTTTGCCACCTGGGAAAAAGATATGACGCTCGGCGAGGCCATGCAAGCTTCTGCGGTACCGGTCTATCAGGAACTGGCACGCCGTATCGGTCTGGAATTGATGCAGCAGGAAGTGCAACGCATCCGGTTCGGCAATCAGCAGATTGGGCAGCAGGTCGATAACTTCTGGCTGGTCGGGCCTCTAAAAATTAGTCCGAAACAGGAAGTCGAATTTGTCTCTGCTCTTGCTCGAGGAGAACTTGCCTTTGATCCTCAAGTCCAGCAGCAAGTTAAAGCCATGTTACTTTTACAGGAACGGCAAGCTTATCGCCTGTATGCTAAATCCGGTTGGGGCATGGATGTAGAACCGCAAGTCGGCTGGCTGACCGGGTGGGTCGAAACCCCTCAGGGGGAAATCGTGGCATTTTCCCTGAATATGCAAATGCAAACCAATATGAATCCAGCCATTCGCCTTGAAATTCTACAGCAGGCTCTAGGCGAATTAGGGCTTTACCCAAAAGCGGAGCAGCAAAGCAAATAGGCATGGGAAAAGTATTAAAATTAAGTTATATTTTTAAAAAATAAACATTTAAATAAAAATATGCGTCTCTTGCTCTGCCTGTTCATTATGGGATTGATCGTGTCTGCCTATCTACATATGCAGACCAAAACCCATCCACAACTGCGCTATAACTCACTGGCTGATCGCTTGACGCATCCTTTCGACACCCGCTTACGTTTTCGCATTGATCAGGTCGATTCAGGCTTTGGAATGAGTAAAGATCAGGTCATTCAGCTGAGCAAGGAAGCAGTCGAGATCTGGCATCAGGGTACAAATCGTGATGATCTGCTGGTATATGATGAAAATGCCAGACTAAGTATTCGCCTGATCTATGATCAACGCCAGCAAGACTACAATGCCTTAAAGAAAATTGAAAAACAGTTACTGGCAGATGATGCCAGGTATCAGCGTCAGGTCAAAAATCTGCAAGCCTCCTATCAACATCTGGAAAGTCAGCAGCAACGCCTCATTCAGCAAAAAAACCAGATCAATAGTGAATTTCAAGCCTTACAGCACCGCCGTCAGCAGTCAGATTTATCCGCATATGAACGCGAACAGATTGAATATGAAGTCTTGGCTTTACAGCGTAAATCGGCAACTTTTCAACGGGAGTTTCAGTACCTGCAGGAACAGCAAAGTTCCTTTAATATGAATGTTTCCATGCATCAGCATGGCCTCCAGAACCATCAGCAGAATATCATTCAGGCTCAACAGCGTTTTCCTGCCCGCGAATTTCATAAGGGTGTTTTTATGGGTGATCAAATTCAGGTTTATCAGTTTGATGCAAAAGATGACCTCCGCCTAACTCTGGCACATGAACTTGGACATGCCTTGGGTCTGTATCATCATAATGACCCGGAAGCGCTGATGTATCCTGTACTGGGTAAACAGAATCTGCAACACTTCCAGCTACGCCCTGCAGATAAAACCCTGCTATATAACCGTTAGTTAATCAGTCTGAATCCCCTAATTAATTTAAGTGTATAAGTATTATAAAAAAGACTCCATTCTGATTTCATGTTATTGTGAACGGCTACATTGTTCAGGCCATCTTTGGAGATTCGTGTGAGTTACTACCATATTTTAATTGAAGTAAATGACCACATTAGTACGATTGATGAAACCCGTGATATCGAAATCTTTGATATCGAGGACATCCAACCCTATCTTCATTCGATTTTATTGCCTTATTTCAATGAACAACTGATTGAACTCGACGATGAAAATCTGGAATACAAAGATATTCTGCATCTGGCAATCAAACAGACTTTATTACCGATCAATGACCTGATTGAAGAAGAACAGCGTCTGTTGCCAAGCGATACCGACATTACCATTAGCGCCTATGAAATTTTTAATAACCGCGAGTTGAGTCAGGATGTTACTACCGTAATCTTTGACCTGCTTGAAGCGGTGAAACTGGATAGCTAAACTTTATCCAGATATAAAAAAGTCCTCATTAAGAGGACTTTTTTTTGTGCATGGATTTAGATCGAGAATGAAGATCCACAACCACAGGTGGTAGTAGCATTCGGGTTTTGTACTACGAAACGTGAACCTTCCAGACCTTCTAAATAATCCACAACTGAACCGACCAGATACTGATAACTCAGTGAATCGACCAGGACTTTAACATCACCGTTGGTAAATTCTGCATCATCTTCATTCTGGCTTTCTGCAAAGTTAAAGCCATAAGAGAAACCTGAACAGCCGCCACCGGTGACATAAACACGGAGCATTAAGTCTTGGTTACCTTCACTGTCACGCAACTGGCGTACTTTATTTGCGGCATTGTCGGTGAGCACAAGCGCTTGGGCATTCATGGCGGATTCCTCTGTTGAATGGAATGTCTTTAGAAAGAAAAGACCATATTTAAGTATAACACACTCAATATATGGTCAGTCTCTACAGATTAAAAGTCAAATCAGAGTAATTTTATCAGGATTATTTGTAGTTCTCATCCTGTAAGGCACATTCAAAATTTGTCGGATTCTGTTTGCAACGGAATTGCCACAGCAGTTTCATCATACGTTTGTCATAAACGCCGCGTTTGGTCAGGTCAATTCGGGAATCCCGCATCATTTTTTGATAACCCGGTTTATCTGCCGCAGGAATATCCATCCAGTATTTTGATGGAATATCTGATTTCATTTTACCCAAAATGCCAAAGGCACGCGGTAACTGGCTCTTGACCCACTCACGTGATTTTTGTCCGTATCCGGCCGGGAATTTATCGGGACGGATAATAATATTACCGGTAACCTGCAACACCGGATAATTCACAATCGCACCCTTACTACCTAACCCCTTATGTAATTCTAAAGGCTTAAATGCTGCAGCTGGTGCACCGATAATATCCACCTGACCATTGTTAAACATACTGGCAAAATTGCTGATTTCGGCACTCACCGCTTGTGCACCGACCTGCTGTACCATGATTTTTTGTGCTTCGTCATGGCTCAGTACCGCAATTTTCTTGCCGGCTGCTTTGGCAACAGTATTGATACTGCGGTCATTCACCAGCAGATAAGCGTCCCCCACCGGAATCACGCCGACAATTTCATATTTACCTTGCAGCATTTGTTTGGCGAAGGTGGGACTGGCCAGGCCCTGCATGACTTTAACCGCCAGATTCAGATCGGTGATAGCCCCAATTGCATCCAGAGAACCGGTAAACTTGTTAAATTGTCGGCCACGCATACCGGTCACACTAATCCCGTCACATTTTCCAGCTTTAAAATCTTCTGCAACCACGGCTTCATTGGTATTTACTCGCAGTTCGACATCTGCTCCCCAGTTTTTGGCCGCCAACTGATAGTCTTTCATCACACTATAGACATCACCGTTTTTACCGACCAGATCAAATACGCAAATCACCTGTTTGGCTTGCGCAAGACCTGAAACAGCCAGTGTCGCCGTAGCCAATGCCAGTGCTTTCCATCCTCTATGCATCATCCTCATTTCCTTATTGCTTGTTTTTGTTATTGCAGTTTTAGTCACATGTGACTGTTTTTTATATAAAACATGTGAATTTAATATTTAGATCAAGCTTAAGCTATTTTATTCGCTGCACAATGGCAGATCTGACCGAGGCATCCATAAAAAAAGCTTAGATGACTCTAAGCTTTTTTCTTTAAAAATCAAATTATTCGCCAGAAAGTGAACATTCAAAGTTGGCTTTATCGACAGAACAGCGTGCACGTTTTAATACCGACATCATGCTGGCATCATAGATTCCGCGTTTGGTCATATCCATCCGGCCATCACGTAACATTTTCTGATACTTGGTTTTATCTTCAGCACTCAGATTCATTTTATACTTTGACGGAATACCTGCTTCCAGACGGCTGATCATTCCCATGCTCTTTGGCAGGTTTTTGATAAACCAGTCACGCGATTTTTGTCCAAAACCTGCCGGGAATTTTTCCGGACGAATCACAAAATCAGAAGTCACATGCAGCACCGGGAAATTAAACATCGCGCCGTTATTACCCAGGCCCTTGTAGATTTCCAGCGGCTTATAAGCATAGGCAGGTGCACCGACCATATCTACCTGACCATTATTAAATTTGGCCACAAAGTTGGAAACATCGGAAATTACTGCCTGCGCACCGACACGCTGTACCATGATTTTCTGGGCATCGTCGTAGCCAAGTACTGCGAATTTTTTACCTGCGGCTTTTTCAATCGAATTGATATTTTTATCACGAACAAAAATAAATGCCGAACCCAGCGGAGAAATACCGGCGATTTCATATTTTTTGCCGCCCATATTGGTCACCATTTTACCTGCATTACGTTTATCCAAGGCAAAACTGATGGCACGCTGGGCGATGGCATTATTCGGTGCACCACCCAAGGCATCGATGGAACCGGCAAACTTGTTATATTGACGGGCACGCATGGCAGTCATAAATACGCCATCACATTTGCCTGCCTTAAAGTCATTGTCAGCAACCGCTTCATCCTGACGCGCAATCAGATTGATGTCTGCGCCCCAGCCTTTTGCAGCCAGTGCCCATTCTTGCGCCATCTGGAAAGACTCACCGGATTTACCCAGTAAGTCAAACACACAGATATCGACTTTTTCTGCATGTGCCACACTTGCAAAACCAAATGCAGAAAATGCAGCCAATGATAAGAGTGTTTTTTTCATTGTAGTGATCCTTTGAAATCTTGTTATTTGCTGAGTGTCCGTACACGGAACAAATATTAAGCAAGTTTAATTAAAAAAAATAGAGCATTTACTCCATTCAAAAGCCGCATTTTGGCCTCTAAAGATAAATTCATTTAAACCGCTCACACCAATTTTAAATATATTATTAATTATTAATAAGTTAGTTTTAAATACTGCTTGCTTATAATTACATTTAGCTCATCATAGTTACAAAGATATACATGATTACAGTTTTATTCACCACTAATTGAACACTCAAAATTGGTTCTTTCTACCGTACAACGCGCACGCTTCAACACAGTCATCATGCCTGAATCATAAATCCCCTGCTTGGTTAAATCGATTCGGCCCTCACGCAAAATCTTTTGATAAGCCACACGGTCTTCACGGCTGAGATTCAGAATATATTTGCTTGGAATTTCAGCTTCCATGCGCTTGACCATGGCAAAGCTGCGTGGTAACTGTCTGACAAACCAGCTTCGGGATTGCGCCGCAAAGCTTGCCGGGAACTTATCTGGTCGAATAATCAGGTCTGCAGTGACATTCACTACCGGAAAATTGATCATGGCACCTCTAGAGCCCAGGCCTTTTTCCAGCTCCAGCGGTTTAAAAGCATAGGCCGGTGCAGCCACAATATCGACTTCCCCCTGATTGAACTTACGGATAAAATTGGAAATTTCCGACATTACCGGTACCGCTTCAATCCGGTTCACCATGATCTTTTGTGCATAGTCATAATGCAATACGGCAAATTTCTTGCCTTTGACCTGTTCCAGTTTATTCAGTCCGCGATCACGAACAAAAATATAAGCCGGACCAATCTGGCCGATGCCTGCGACTTCAAATTTTTCCTTGCCAATTTGGGTCATCAGGCGTTTGCTGTTGCGTTTATCCAGTACATAACTGATAGCTTTCATGGCAATGTCATTATTCGGCACGCCACCAATCGCATCAATTGATCCGGCAAATTTGTTATAGGCCCGGGAGCGCATGGAGGTCATATAAAAAGCATCACACTTTCCAGCTTTGACATCCTGATCTACCTTGGCTTCATCCTGATAGGCGCTCAACTTTACCTGTACTCCCCAGCTTTTTGCTGCCAGTGCCCATTCCTCCAGTAACTTATAGGACTCACCCGATTTTCCCAGCAAATCGAAAACACAGACATTCACACTGGCTTGACTCGAAGTCGACACCAACAGACCCAGCGCAGACAAAATTAAATATCCCTTTTTCATTTTTATTTGACTCTATCGTACTTATTGTTCTAACCATATGAACTATAAACGACTACTCACAGTAAAAATAGAGCTTTTACTCAACTTGAGCGTTTACCTCCTAGTAGGGAACAGAGGTCAAAAAACTTTTCATTTCAGTAAAAACTGCAAGATTTTTCATTTTTCTGGGGCTTTCCTTTAGAATAGGCACATCTTATTGCTTAGCCTTGATTTCTCAATGATTCAGTTAGACCAGTTATCTATACGTCGCGGTGGACGTGTTTTATTTCAAAAAGCGTCGATGCAGTTACACCCAGGATGGAAAATTGGCCTAACCGGTGTCAATGGTGCCGGGAAATCGACCCTGTTTTCAGCCTTGCTCGGTGGTATGGAATCGGACAGTGGTTCACTGACCCGACCTGCGGTATGGACCGTGGCGCATATGGCTCAGGAAATTAAAGCCCTAGATATGAAAGCCATTGATTTCGTGTTGTCGGGCGATGAAGAATACTGGGAGATTCAGCAGAAACTCGATCAGCCGGATCAACTGGATGATGCAGAACTGGCCCATTTATATGGCCGTTTTGATGAAATTTCAGGTTATTCGGCTCCTGCCAAAGCCTCGCAGCTGATGGCCGGTCTGGGTTTCTTTGAACATCAATCACAACTGGATGTTTCAAGTTTTTCTGGTGGCTGGCGTATGCGCCTGAATCTGGCACGTACCCTGATGAGCCGGTCAGACTTACTGCTTCTTGATGAACCGACCAACCATCTGGACCTGGATGCGATTCTCTGGCTCGAAGACTGGCTAAAAGCCTATGAAGGTACGCTGGTACTGATTTCGCATGACCGGGATTTCCTCGATGCGATTACCGACCATATTTTACATATCGAAAATCAGGAACTGACTTTATATACCGGTAACTATTCGACCTTTGAGCGCACCCGTAGTGAACGTCTGGCACAGCAGCAGCAAGCTTATGAAAAGCAGCTGGAAACCCGCGCGCACCTGCAAAAATATATTGACCGGTTCAAAGCACAAGCGACCAAAGCCAAACAGGCCCAAAGCCGGATCAAGCAACTGGAACGTATGCAGGAACTGTCCGCTGCACATGTCGATACGCCATTTACTTTCAGTTTCCGTGAACCGACCAAAATGAGTTCGCCATTATTGCAACTGGAACATGCCGATATCGGTTATGGTGACAAGCTGATTGTGACCAATGTAAATTTACAGATCACGCCAAACAGCCGGATCGGTTTGCTCGGGATGAATGGCGCTGGTAAATCCACGCTGATCAAATCACTGGTCGGTGACTTAAAACTGATTCAAGGTCTGCGTAAAGATTCAGAATTGCTCAATATCGGTTATTTTGCCCAGCATCAGATGGACGCACTGGATGGCAATGCCAGCCCGATGTTACAGCTGGCACGTATTGCCGATAAAAAAATCAGTGAAGCCAGCCTGCGTTCTTTCCTGGGTAGTTTTGGGTTTAGTGGCGAACGTATGGATACGCCAAGTGAAAGCTTCTCTGGCGGTGAGCGCGCACGTCTGGCCTTGGCACTGATTGTCTGGCAGCGTCCCAATGTACTGATTCTGGATGAGCCAACCAACCACTTAGATCTGGATATGCGTCATGCACTGACTATGGCCTTGCAGGATTTCCAGGGTGCCGTAGTACTGGTTTCGCATGAACGCCAGCTGATTGCCAGTGTCTGTGATGAACTGTTACTGGTTCATAATGGTCAATGCCGTGAATTTGACGGTGATCTCGCTGCTTATGCGGACTGGTTACGCCAGGCCCGGAGCGAGATGATCAAAAACGGGCAAAAGCCGGCCGAACCGGTGAAATCCCAGGTTGAAGTCAAACCGACCATTTCCAAACTGGATAAAGAAGCTCAACGTAAAGAAGCTGCGCGCCAGCGGGAACTCAGTCGTCCGATTCGTAAAAATATTGAAAAATGCGAAGCACAGATTGCAAAGCTTCAGCCGCGTCTGGCTGAAATTGAAACCTTACTCGGTGACAGTGCTTTATATGAAGCATCACGTAAAAATGACTTACTGAAATTGATGAATGAGCAAACCGAGCTGAAAGCCAAGCTGGAAACAGCCGAAGAACAGATGCTGGAACTGATGATGGAACTGGAAAATCTGGAGCAATCCTTCTAAAGCTGTTTCTATCCCATTCATTAGCTGAGAGATGGGTAACAATCGTTACTCGTCTCTTTTTTATTTGAATAGTCTAGTTTCAATATTTTTTTACCCACTTTATTCCCCCGTGCTTTCAAGTTTCCTCTTTATTGATTAATTGACACATTTTGTATGTGAATTACGCAACTCTTATATAAGTTTATTTTTTAAACAGTTGAGTGGCTTTTTTCATACATTAATTTACAGCGCCAGTTTACCTCCTAAGGCTCTAATACAAGTACTTTTAATTTTTGACAGCCTTAAATTCAAGTCTGTTTAATGTTGAACTAGAGAGGAAATCCGCATGCGTGCTCTTACTTATCACGGTACTCGCGATGTACGAGTTGAATCCGTTCCTGATCCAGTCATTCAGGAAGCAGATGATGTCATTCTTAGAGTAACGGCCACTGCCATCTGTGGCTCAGATCTGCATCTTTATCGGGGGAAAATTCCAGCAACCGAACAAGGGGATATTTTTGGTCATGAATTTATGGGGGTGGTTGAAGAAGTCGGTCCTGAAGTTACTTCAGTAAAAAAAGGTGACCGGGTTATTATTCCGTTTGTGATTGCATGCGGACACTGTTTTTTCTGTGAACATGAACTCATGGCTGCCTGTGAAAATACCAATACAGGCCGTGGTGCCATCCTGAATAAAAAGCAGATTCCACCTGGTGCAGCATTGTTTGGATATAGCCACCTGTATGGTGGTGTGCCAGGCGGTCAAGCCGAATATGTGCGAATTCCCAAAGGCAATGTGGGCCCGTTTAAGGTACCCGGCTCCTTGCCGGATGAAAAAGTATTGTTCCTGACCGATATTCTGCCGACTGCCTGGCAGGCAGTCACCAATGCCCAAGTTGGTCGAGGTTCCAGTGTCGCCATTTATGGAGCCGGACCAGTGGGTCTACTTGCTGCTGCCTGTGCGCGAATGCTCGGTGCTGAACAGATCTTCATGGTCGATCACCATCCTTATCGCTTGCGATTTGCTCATCAAACTTATGGGGCGATTCCGGTCAATTTTGATGAAGTCGATGCTGCTGAGTTTATTATTCAAAATACCGCAGGTTATCGTGGGGTTGATGCAGTCATTGATGCTGTTGGTTTTGAAGCTAAAGGTAGCGTTCTGGAAACTGTAATGACCAATCTAAAACTAGAAGGTTCGAGTGGCTCTGCATTGAGACAATGTATTGCGGCAGTCCGTCGTGGTGGTGTGGTGAGTGTACCGGGAGTTTATGCCGGCCCAATTCATGGCTTCCTGTTCGGGGATGCCTTCGACAAAGGTTTGACCTTTAAAATGGGACAAACCCATGTGCATAAATACCTGCCGCAGTTACTAGAATATATTGAAAATGGGGATCTTTCTCCTGATGTGATCATTACCCATCGCATGAAACTGGAAGAAGCCGCAGAAGGTTATCGTATCTTTGATAAACGGGAAGAAGATTGCCGTAAAGTCATCCTGACGCCATAAAGATGATTAAAGGAAAGCGCCGTCAGGCGCTTTTTTTATTTTTATAGTTATTTTATCACTTCTCTTTTTTCTACTCCTCATCATCACACTTCAGCAATCCCCTCCCTCTTTTCTATCCAGAAACGAAAGAGATGTTCGATTTTCAATAATGAAGTCAAAAATAAGCCCTAAGAGAAAAAAGAAAAAATTAAGCAAAAAGCGATAAAAGTATGATTTTAAATAAAAATGAAAGTTCACTTGATTATTAAATTAACTATGTAGTTTAACTACACCCTGAATTTTGATTAAAAAATATGTTCCACGCCAATGATTAGATAAACTACACTATACCAACAAGTACATAATTTATAATAATTTATTATTTTAAAACCCATATAGAAAATAGTCTGGACACTCTACGAATATCTCGCCAAATCCATTTTTAAATTTAAAGTGCTATTTTAAATTTAAAAACACTTATCCACAAGACCATAAAGTTTAACTTTGAATTTAAAAAAAGAATTAAGAAGTGAATTAAAGCTTATCGAAAAAATACTATCTTATTCACATAAAAATAGTGGATAACTTCAGAGTTATCCACATATTTAATCAAGTTTACTACACGTTTAAAGCAACACCATTCACGTATTATTGAACTTCTTACACAAAATTTCTACAAGTTATTGAAAATTTAAAAGTTTATATTCATCAATTTTTAATTTCTTTTTGAGATATTGGATTTTTTGAACAAGCTATTTTTTATTTTTAGCCAATTCCCTACTAAGCATTTGAACAGCCCTTATTGTATTTATATTCCTTTAATTCCACTTTAACCGATACAGTTTTCACCCAACATTTTGGACTGCATAGAGACTCCTCATCGTATAAAGAGCGTCTTTCTCCCTCACCTTATTATTCAAAAAATTCTCTTAAAAGTTCTGATGCAGTTCATTTTTATAATGAGATACTCACTCCAAACTTCCTGTATTCCTCCAAACTGGTGGATCTATACCTAACCCCTTTCCTAGAATCCAACTGGCTCACTCAATCCGGCTTTTTAAAACTAAAATGAACCAGTTCGATATCTAAAAATCTGTCCATATTTACTCTATTCTGCCTAGTCCACAGGATATGAGTAAAAAATTGATCTAAAAAAAGCGCCTCGAAAGGCGCTTTTTTATGTTTGAGTTTATCCTGAAGGATCAGGCATCAATGTCAGCATTCAAGGCATTTTCTTCAATGAAGGCACGACGTGGTTCTACATCATCGCCCATCAAGCAAGAGAACATACGGTCCGCCTCAATCGCATCTGTGACCGTCACTTGCAGCATGTTACGATTGTCTGGATCCATGGTCGTTTCCCACAACTGCTCTGCATTCATCTCGCCCAGACCTTTATAACGCTGGATCATCATGCCACGACGTGAGTCAGCCAGGATGTTTTGCCACACTTGATGGAAGCTTGAAACAGGGATTTTACGCTCGCCTTTTTGTAGGTAAGCCCCTTCTTCAAGCAAGGTGAACCAACTCTTCGAGTTTTTCAACAAACGTGCGTATTCACTTGAACCCAACAAGTTTGCATCCAGCAAATAAGAATGCGGTAAGTTATGAATATAAATCGTGATACGTGGTAAATAGGTATTTGATTTATTACCTTCAGCATCTTCTTTTTCAAAGGTTTCAATGCTGAGTTCAGGCCGCAAACTTGGTTGCATGTTTTCAACATGGTCACGCATTTGCTTAGCCCAAGTTTCTACATAATCCAAATCATTGGCTTGATCAAGTTTGAACGCATCAAGAGCAAGCAAGCCATCAAGTACCGTTGCAGGATAGCGTACAGTTAAACGCGCCAAACTCTTTTGCGAGGTTTGATAATCTGCAATGACTTGTGCCAAAGCTTCACCACGAATCGCGGGAGCCTCTGCGCTAATATGCAGTTCCAGCTCATCAATCGCATTGGAGATCAGGTAAGTTTCCAGTGCATCATTGTCCTTGATGTACTGTTCCTGCTTGCCTTTTTTCAGCTTGTACAATGGTGGCTGCGCGATATAGATATGACCCCGCTCGACCAGTTCCGGCATTTGACGGAAGAAGAAGGTCAAGAGCAGCGTACGGATGTGCGAACCATCCACATCAGCATCGGTCATGATGATGATTTTGTGATAACGCAGCTTGTCCGGATTATATTCTTCACGGCCAATACCACAGCCGAGCGCAGTAATGAGAGTACCCACTTCAGCAGAAGAAATCATCCGGTCAAAACGGGCACGCTCTACGTTCAAAATCTTACCTTTCAACGGTAAAATCGCCTGCATCTTACGGTTACGGCCCTGCTTGGCTGAACCACCTGCAGAGTCACCCTCGACCAGATATAGTTCCGACAGTGCCGGATCTTTTTCCTGACAATCGGCCAGTTTACCTGGAAGACCGGCAATATCCAGCGCACTCTTACGACGTGTCATTTCACGCGCTTTACGTGCTGCATCACGGGCACGCGCTGCATCAATAATCTTGCCGGCAATAGCTTTCGCTGCTTGCGGATTTTCCAGCAAGTACTCAGAGAATGACTTATTCATGGCCTGTTCAACCGCAGTCTTCACTTCACTTGACACCAGTTTTTCTTTGGTTTGTGAAGAGAATTTTGGATCAGGTACTTTGACTGACACGATGGCAGTCAGGCCTTCACGCGCATCATCACCCGAGACTACCACTTTTTCCTTTTTCAGGATATTTTCGCTGTCCATGTAGTTATTTAAACCACGGGTCAAAGCAGCACGGAAACCAGCCAGATGTGTACCGCCATCCTTTTGCGGGATGTTATTGGTAAAGCAGCGCACGTTTTCCTGATAAGAATCATTCCACTGCAACGCCACTTCCACACCAATGCCATTTTCAGCCTGTGTGGTGAAATGGAAGATATCATTCAGGTGCGTTTTGCCTTCGTTAATATATTTAACGAATTCGGACAGGCCACCCTCATAGTCATAAACATTTTCAAGATTCACGCGCTCATCGCGAAGCACAATGCGTACGCCAGCATTCAGGAAGGACAGTTCACGCAAACGACGCGCTAAAATATCAACATTGAAAATGGTCTGGCTAAAGGTTTCTGCACTTGGCCAGAAACGAACGGTAGTACCCGATTGATCTGTTGTGCCTGTTTCGCGTAATTTATAAACAGGATCACCATGACGGTATTCTTGTTCATAGGTTTTTCCGGCACGGCTGATATTCAGTAGTAATTTTTCAGACAGTGCGTTGACTACGGAAACACCCACACCATGCAGACCGCCAGAGACCTTATAACTGTTATCGTCGAACTTACCACCGGCATGCAGAATCGTTAAAATTACTTCTGCTGCAGACACACCTTCTTCAGGGTGAATATCGGTCGGAATACCACGGCCATTATCAGAAACTGAAACCGATTCATCTTCATGGATGGTGACTATAATTTCATCACAGTGGCCCGCCAAGGCTTCGTCAATCGAGTTGTCGACTACTTCGAACACCATGTGGTGCAGGCCCGTACCATCGTCTGTGTCACCAATATACATGCCCGGACGCTTACGGACTGCGTCTAAACCACGTAATACCTTGATGCTAGAGGAATCATAAGCCTTTTCAATGGTTTGTTCTGTTTGAGAAGCAGCTTGATCTTCTGAACTCATGGTTTCTCCCTAGTGAAAAATAGGTCTATCCAAAGATGGGTAAAACTCAAAAAATATTATTGCACAACTTGAACAGTACCGTTTTCAACACTGAATAACTGATATGAGATAGACAAATCATGTAAGTGCTTCTGTACTGCTTCATGGTCTAAGGTGGTAATAAAAACTTGACTACCAAGTTGGCTCAATCGCTCAATTAAACGTTGTTGTGCGGTTAAATCTAATTCTGCTGTCACATCATCTAATAATACCACAGTTTCCTTATTACAAGAATGTAGCATTGTGATTTGCGACAGTTTTAATGCGATCATCAGCAGCTTTTTCTGCCCGCGCGACAGGATTACATCTGCGTCCCCCATCGGGGTCTTTAAACGCAAATCTGCGCGATGTGGACCATATTCGGTATAGCGTCGCTCGCAGTCTTTTTCATGATGATTGGTCAGGTCATTCAACAGACCGCTTTCACTATGGAAGCCTGGACTGTATTCCAGACTGACCTGTACGTCAGGTAACAACTGTTTCAGATCATCTTCAAAAAATGGCTTCCATTGTTCTACGATCCCGACACGCTGCGAATGCAGGATTTCTCCATATTCACTCAGCATCTGGTTCCACGGTTCCAGATCGGAAAGACTGAGAAAGCGTTTGCTTTTGAGCAGGCTGTTCCGCTGTTTCAGTGCACGTGAATAATATTGCCAGGCATGATAAAATTCCGGTTCCACGTGGAACATCAACCAGTCCAGCAATTGACGCCGTGGTTTGGCACCATGATCAATAATATCGGTACTTTGCGGATCAATCAGCTGCAAGGGTAGCAGTTTGGCCAGCTGACCCTGAGTCGCGACCAGATCACCATTGACCTTAATCAACTGCTCCCCGCCAGCCATTTTTTGCATGCCTATTTTTTCAGTCGCGGACTGTGCAAACACAATCGCATCCTGTGCGCCATGCTGGATATAATTTTTGGGAATATGGGTACGGAAGGAACGTCCGGCAGCCAGTAAATGAATCGCCTCTAAAATCGAGGTTTTACCTGAACCATTTTGGCCATAAAAAACATTAAACGGCTGCAATCCGTGGAGAGCAACCGTCTTTAAATTCCGTACACGCTCAATATGTAAACGCGTAATATGCATAGCTTATCTGAGTATCAAAAAGCCGCGGCTTAAACACGCATCGGCATGACAACATAGACTTGATCTGTATGTGCCGGGTCCTGTACCAAGACAGACTGGTTCGCTTCAGTCATGGTCATCGACACATCATCGCCATCCAGCACCCCGAGCACTTCAATCAGATACTGCGCATTAAATGACATTTCTAGCGGGGAATCTGAATATTGAATTGCCAGGTCTTCAATTGCTTCATCCTGCTCCGGGTTATTGGCGCGAAGCTGCAAGGAATCGGCATTGAAGTTCAGAAACACACCGCGAAGTTTTTCATTACTTAAAATCGCCACACGTTGCAAAGACTGCTTGAACACGTCATGTGCGATCATCACCACTTTGTCGCCACCACGTGGAATTACACGGCGGTAGTCCGGGAACTTACCATCAATCAGTTTAGTCGTGAAACGTACGGTAATATCCGCCTGTTCCTTGTCACGGCTTGGCATGGTAATGGTCACATTGAGCAGTTCACGGCCAATCAATAAAGATAATTGCTCATCTTCAACGCTCAGCAGACGCTGTAATTCTGCAACGGCTTTACGTGGCACAATCGCCTGAATCGGCTGGGTTGCTGTAGATTGTGCTGTCGTTTCACACAGTGCCAGACGGTGACCATCGGTAGTCACTGCACGAAGCTGATTGGCATCAATTTCCAGCAAGGTACCGGTCAGGTAAAAACGCACATCCTGAACCGCCATGGCAAAAGCAGTTTTTTCAAACAGGCGTTTCAGTTCACGCTGTGTCACTGTCACTTGCGTGCCTTGCGTGTTTTCAGTATTTAGTAATGGATAATCATCAGCAGGCAAGGTACCCAGTACAAAACGGCTGTTACCTGATTTAAGAATGCAGCGCTGGTCTTCAGTAATATGCAAATCGATCAATGCCGCTGAAGGAAGTGACTTACAGATATCAATCAGTTTACGTGCAGGAACTGTGGTCTCACCTTCCTGCAGACAGGCACCTTCAGCCAGCGCCGTACTCGCCACCAGCTCAACCTCCAGATCCGAACCGGTTACGGTCAATGCTTGTGCGGTCACCTGAATTTTCAGATTAGACAGGATATTCAAGGTATGGCGACGTTCAACCGCTCCTACGACATGTGAGAGAACATTCAGTAAGCTTTCTTTCGCGATTTTTAAACGCACGGTGCATTCCTCTAAAGCTGAAGATTAATATAGAAAAAGTGATTTTTTGACGGTTTACTATGCGGCAAAAGCAGCCGCATAGCAAGAATAGAATTTGAGCGTTTTCGGTCAACTTTGCAACAGACGTTGCAGGTTTTTATAGTCTTCGTTAAAGATCGGATCTTCTTCGCGCAGGCTCTGTACTTTCTCGCAGGCATGCATCACGGTACTGTGATCACGCCCCCCAAAAGCCATGCCAATTTCCGGAAAACTGTCGCCGGTGAGTTCACGGGCCAAGCCCATCGCCAGCTGACGGGGGCGGGCATAAATCCGGGTACGTTTTGGACCAACAATCTCTTTTAACGGAATACGGAAATATTCACTGACCACACGCTGAATGTTTTCAGTACTGATGGTACGCGCTCGAATCGCCAGCACATCTTTCAAAGATTCACGCACTACATCCAGATCAATCGGCGTGCCTTTGAAACGTGAAATCGCCACCACTTTATTCAGCGCACCTTCAAGCTCACGTACATTGGCCACGACCTGTTGGGCAATAAACAGCGCACAGTTACGTGGTAAATCCACTCCGGTGTTTTCTGCTTTTTTCAGCAAAATTTCAATCCGGGTTTCAATATCCGGTGGTTCAACACCTACCGATAAGCCCCAGGAAAAACGTGAAACCAGACGTGGATCCAGTTCGGTCAGCTCTTTAGGATAACGATCCGAGGTCAGGATAATCTGCTTGGACTCGTCCAGCAGTGCGTTAAAAGTATAGAAAAACTCCACCAGACTGGCTTCTTTACCCGCCAGCAGATGGATATCATCAACCAGTAACAGATCCAGAGAGCGGCAGTTCTTTTTAAACTCTTCAACCTTGCCCTGCTGCAAAGAGCTGACAAAATCCTGCACAAAACTTTCTGCTGTCATGTACATGACCCGGGCATTCGGTTTGGCCTGCAACAGTGCATTGCCGACTGCCTGCATCAAATGGGTTTTACCCAGACCGGTCGGACCATATAAAAATAAGGGGTTATGCTGGGAAGCACCCAGCTGGGTCAGTACCTTACGACAGGTTTCTGCTGCCATCTGGTTAGAACGACCTTCCACAAACAGCGAAAAGGTGAATAAGGGGTTCAACTGACGTTTACGGCTATTTTTGCCTGAATCTTCTTTTTCTTTCTTGGGACGCGGGGATGGCGCGACAACAGGTGCAGATTCTAGCGCAGCAGTCGTGGTGGCCGGCTGTTCACTCGCAGACAAGATTGCCCCCGGGCGAGAATCTACCAGAATTTCAACTTTACGCACACGACCTTCAGACAGCTGTTCTGCCAGAATTGAAATCAGTTCCAGATGATGTTCCTGAATGTAGCGCGTCCAGTAGGGATTCGGTGCATAAAGACGCAAGGTATCCTCCAGCTCTTCTGCAACCAATGGCCGAATCCACATGGTAAAGACATTTCCAGAGAGCTCTTGTCGCAGGCGATTTAAGCAGTCCGTCCAAAGCATGTGAATCCCCTATTCATTCCATTGTTCATTCGAAAAAAAGCTGCCCGCGACCAAAAGCGGGTCGCCATTCTAACCAAGTTATCCACATCTGTCATGGCAATTTCCACAAAAATTGTGCAAAAAGAAATCAAGGTGCATAAATTTAAATTTAAAACCCGGTGTGGATAAGTTTATCCGCAAGCTGTGGATAAAATATATCACAAAGTTATCCACAAAGTATAAAATTAATAACAACAGTTTTATCCACAACATAAATCAATGTTTATATAAATAAAAAATAGCTTATCCATAGAAAAAGTGCTCCCTAATAGTAATAAATTTAAATTTATAAATTTGAATTTACTTATAAGATCGCGAGTTTTTGTGGATAACTCATAAAGCATTAAATTTAAATTCAAAACTCGAAGTTCAAATTTAAACTCTGGATAACATGTGGATAACTTTGTTGATAGAGTTGTTTATAACTTATATTTATTTAAATAACAATAACTTGATTTGTGGTTAACTCAAATCGAGATAGTGTTATCCAGTTCTGCATAAAAAATACACCTTCTCTCTTTTTTGCTCTTATTTGAAAAGAAAAGTGCTTTTGCATTGACAGCTCAAGCAATGAGCACTAAAATCGCGGACCTTCACAGAAAGATCATTTTTTGGAGTTTCAATATGAAACGTACATTCCAACCGTCTGAATTAAAGCGTAAGCGTGTTCATGGTTTCCGTGCTCGTATGGCTACTAAAGCTGGTCGTCAAGTATTAGCTCGCCGTCGTGCAAAAGGTCGTCATAGCTTAACTGTTTAATCAGTTACGCTAAGACGATTTTGGGTGTTATGACAAAACTTTATAGTTTTGGCACAGAGTTGCGATTACGCTGTGCTGCCGATTATAAAGGTGTCTTTGATGGTGCGCTTTTTAAAGTGCATCAACCCCATTTCTTATTTCTTGCAAAACATTCCGAACTGCCAAATAGCCGTTTGGGTTTAGTTGTTGCCAAGAAGAAAGTGCGACGCGCACACGAAAGAAATAGAGTAAAACGACTTGCTCGCGAAAGTTTTCGCCTGCATCAACAGCAATTAGATGACTTAGATATTGTAATCATGCCGAAAATTGGTATTGAGACAGTACCTAATGCAGAATTGCACCAGCAATTACAATTTGCCTGGCAAAAACTTAACCGTCTTGCCAAAAAGCATTCAAAAATAGCCCCCTTCCCACAAAAGTAGAGTTGGCCAATGGTACGTTTACTGCATTGGTTGATCCGTTTCTATCAGATTGCGATTAGTCCTCTTCTTGGACCGCGCTGTCGTTATATTCCAACTTGTTCTCAATATTCCTTGGAAGCAGTCCAGATGCATGGCGCTGGGCGTGGAGTGTGGCTGGCTACTAAACGTATTTGCCGTTGTCATCCGTGGGGGGGCTCGGGATATGATCCTGTTCCCTCAAAAGCGATTCGTTTTATTTCATTTCAGCAAATAGATTCTCAAACGCTTCACGTTGCTGTACCCTTTCGTGATCGTTTATTGAACCAAAATCACTCTCACCACTTGGGGTAATACATATGCAACAATGGGCCAGGATTGCAATTCTCGGAGCCATGTTTGTTGTCGCATATTTGCTCATTTTGGCGTGGCAAAAAGATTATGGAAATGCTGAAACAAAACCGCAGCAGGAAACTGCTGTTGTTTCGCATGACGTATCTGCAGATTTGCCAAATGGTCAGACGGCTACAGTTGCCTCTGATCTGCCACAAGCAAATGTGCCGGCGCAGCAAGCCACGGATGCCACAGCACCTGTAAGTCAGCAGCTTATTTCAGTACAAACTGACCTTTATCATCTTTGGATTAATCCCAAGGGTGGTGATATTGTTCGTGTTGAATTACTCAATCATGACAAGAACAAAGACAGCGATGAACCTTTCGTCATGCTGGAAAGCGATGCGAAACGGACCTATGTCGCCCAGTCTGGCCTGATCGGTCTGAATGGACCGGACAGCAGCCGTAACGGCCGTCCAACCTATGAAATGGAAAAAACCACTTATACTCTGGCAGATGCAAAGACAGTCAAGAGCAAAGACGGTAAAAACCTGAAAGTCTTGTCTGTACCGCTGGTGTTTAAAACCGCTGATGGTGTCGAGATCATCAAGACCTTCAATTTCACTGAAGGTGAATATCCGGTCGTGGTAAACCATAAAGTGGTTAACCGCAGTGGCCAGACCTGGCAAGGTCAGATGTTCGGTCAGATCAAACGGGATAACTCGGAAGATCCGGGTAAATCCGATCAGGGTATCTTCACGCTGGGAACATTCCTGGGCGGTGCATGGGGTACTCCGGACGAGCAGTATAACAAACTTAAATTCGACAACTTTGTTGAAGAGAAAGTCAGTACTGAAGCCAAAGGCGGCTGGGTGGCAATGGTGCAGCATTACTTTGTGAGTGCATGGGTACCAGGTCATCTGAAGTTGACTCAAGGCGATGGTGAAGCCTATAGCGCCAAGCTTGAATCACGCAAATCAACCGATAACATGAACATCATCGGTTTTACTTCACCGACTTTCAATGTGCCTGCAGGTACCGTGGCTGAAGTAGATGCGACTTTCTATTCAGGTCCAAAAATCCAGTCAGAACTGAAAGATTTGGCTCCAGGTTTAAACCAGACCGTTGATTATGGCTGGTTATGGCCAATTGCAAAATTGCTGTTCGTGGGTCTTGAATTCTTCCATGGCTTGGTAGGTAACTGGGGGTGGGCAATTATTCTGTTGACCGTTCTGGTGAAACTGATCCTGTGGCCATTGTCGTCGAAGAGCTATCGCTCGATGGCGAAAATGCGCTTGATTGCCCCGGAAATGCAGCGCATGAAAGAAGAATTCGGTGAAGACCGGATGCGCTTCTCTCAAGAAATGATGGCATTGTACAAACGTGAACAGGTCAATCCGCTTGCGGGCTGTTTACCGCTATTATTGCAAATGCCAATCTTCCTGGCCTTGTACTGGGTATTGATGGAATCGGTTGAACTGCGTCATGCCCCATGGATTCTGTGGATTCAGGATTTATCTTCAATGGATCCTTGGTTCATCCTGCCATTGCTGATGGGCTTGACCATGTATATCCAGCAGTCGTTAAATCCGCAGCCGACCGATCCAATGCAGGCGAAAGTCTTCAAGTTTATGCCGATTATCTTTACGGTATTCTTGTTATTCTTCCCGGCAGGCTTGGTTTTATACTGGATCGTCAACAACTTGATCACGATTCTGCAACAAACTTTGATTAACAAGTCTGTTGCCAAAGATCGTGCTAAACGTGATGAGGCCACTCCAGTCAACTAAGTTGTACGGATAGGCTGAATAAATCCGCTTAAGATGGTAATCTTAGGCGGATTTTTTTTGGCTGTACTTTTGAGTCTTTGCAGGTGAATTTTATGCTCAACCGAACCACAACTATTGCTGCGATTGCAACTCCACCAGGACGTGGCGGCGTTGGGGTGATTCGCCTGTCTGGTCCAAAATCCTATGAGATTGCCCAGCAACTGACCCAAAAAGCGCTGCCTAAAGCGCGTTTTGCCGGTTTCCGCCAGTTCTATGATGCAGCCGGTGAGGTCATGGATGAAGGACTGGTCATCTGTTTTCCGAATCCAAACTCATTTACCGGTGAAGATGTGGTGGAACTGCAAGGTCATGGCGGGCCGGTAATTCAGAATGCCCTGCTCGGCCGTTTGCTTGAGCTGGGCGCTACTGCGGCCAAAGCGGGTGAGTTTTCCATGCGTGCTTTTGAGAATGGCAAGCTGGATCTGGTGCAGGCCGAGGCGATTGCCGACCTGATTGATGCAAGCTCGCAAGCAGCCGCCCGTTCTGCGGTACGTTCTTTGCAAGGCGCGTTTTCGACCAAAGTCAATGCAGTGCTTGAGCAGCTGATTCACCTGCGTTTGCATGTGGAAGCCGCGATTGATTTCCCGGAAGAAGAAATTGATTTTCTGGCGGATGGCAAGATTTTAAATCTGCTGGATGGCGTATCCAGTGCAGTCACTCAAGTACAGCAATCTGCACGTCAAGGTCAGTTATTACGTGAAGGCTTGCAAGTCGTAATTGCAGGTAAACCGAATGCCGGTAAATCCTCTCTGCTGAATGCGCTGGCCGGAATTGAACGTGCGATTGTGACCGATATTGCCGGTACCACACGTGATGTCTTGCATGAAAAAATTACCTTAAATGGTCTGCCAATTACCCTCACCGATACCGCAGGTTTGCGTGAAACCGGCGATATTGTTGAAAAAGAAGGAATCCGCCGCGCGATTAAAGAAATTGAACAGGCTGATTTATTACTACTGGTCTATGATTTAAGCCAGGGGGAAGATCCGCTGCAACTTGCTCAGGAATATTTTGCCGAATATATCGAACCGAAACGTTTGATGCTGATTGGCAATAAATGCGACCTGACCGGTACTAAAGCCAAGATTGGGGATTTAAATGGCTTTCGCCATATCACCGTCTCCGCCAAACAGGAAACCGGCGTTCAGGCGCTCATAGAAGCGATTACAGCGCATGCAGGCTTCCAGCCTGAGGAAGACACCTTTATTGCCCGTACCCGTCATTTAGACGCAATGAAGCGCACTCAAATGTACTTGGCTGAAGCGCGTGAACAGCTGGTGGTGTATAACGCGGGGGAACTGGTGGCAGAGTCCTTGCGTCTGGCACAAAATGCCTTGGGCGAAATCACGGGTGATTTTAGTGCCGATGATCTGCTGGGTAAGATCTTCGGATCGTTCTGTATTGGTAAATAATTATTTAAAAAATCCCTCAATTGAGGGATTTTTTTAGGCAGCTACAGGGGCTTTTTGATAAGTCCACCACAGTGCAGAACACAACAGACTGATCGCGATACAAAAGCTGATTACGGCGAAATCCAGCCCCCAGTGATCGGCCAGATAACCCACAGCAATAATGGGCACAATGGTGCCCAGATAGGCAATAAACAGATAGGTCGACATGACGGCTGCACGGTTGTTCATGCTGGTGATTTGGTGAATCATTGCAAAAGCCCCCATCAGGGCAAAACCATGGCCGATTCCAAAGCAAAGATCACTGATAAAAAAAAGCAGGCTGATTTTTGCGTACATACAGAGCGCCAGAATTATCATGCTTAAACCCATCATCATCAGGCCAATATTCAGACATTTTGAAGCTGCGACCGTTTTGGCCATCATCTGCACGATCACCGAGACCACCAGAATACTGGTAATGGCTAGGCCACTGACCAGAGGACCATGCCAAGGTAAAATATTGCGGACAAAGGAGGGGGACAGAGAAGCAAACAGGCTAAAGGCAGCAAAAGCACTAAAAGCCGTTACTGCAATAATCATAAACACCAGATGAAACTTTGCTTCAGGTCGTTGCAGTTTGGGTGCCATACTAAAGGGCTGCAGCTCAACCTTGGGCACCTTGATCCAGAACAGACCAAACAGACAGAACATAGCGCCCAGAATAACCGGTAAATATGGCATCACCAAAGGTGCAGCGGAAAACTGTGCAATCACTCCCCCGACCAGAGGTCCCAAACCAAACCCCATTGCGGTAATGATTGAAATCAGTTGCGGTGCTGTATGTTTATGGCTTTCTGGAATGGTATACAGCAAACCCATCATGGCAGAAGTAGTCATCAGGCCTGAGGCAATCCCAATAATAAAACGGCCAATCGATAGTATGAGTGCATTCTGGGCAAAGACCGAAACAATAAGTCCCAGTGTGATCAGTGCCAGACCAATTTGCAGGGTGCGTAAAAATCCGATGCTATTGCTGGTCCTGCCCAAAAATAACAGGGTCGAGAGACAGCCCAACATATAGGCAACAAAAATGTAGGTAATCTGACTGGGCAGTAAATGCCAGAGTTGCTGATAGATGGGATAAAGAGGGCTCGCCAAAGCTGTGCCAAGCGTTCCCATCATTAAAGCCAGGCTAACCATCAAGAACGGTCGCCAGCTGGTCGTTATTGTCATGAAAATGCCATTTTAGTATTCATCCTTGGCCAATCCATGTCAGGGCATAGCGAGGAATATAGAAAGTGTCTGCAGTTTAGAATGGATAGAGAAAAATGGTCAAGGCTGAATTGCCCAGATCTTTGGTGGAAATAATTTAAATCATAATTTAATAATAAAATACAAATACTTATTTGTTTTTATTCTGGTTTTGATGTGGTTGAATTAAATGTAATTCTTCTTTTTTGTTCCACGTGAAACATCACAAGAGGATTTAACCCAGAATGCGCAGTAACATAAATGCTTGAGAAATTTAAAAGAAGAGCGTTTAGAATCGAAGTACATTTTTATCTAATTCATGTAGAACATTCATGTTAAAAAAAATACTGATCATGAGTTTAAGTGCCTTCGTTTCAAGCTTTGCATTCGCCAATATTGATACGGTGAAAACGAATTTGGCCAAAAACAGTCCTAACTTAAAAATTGAAAATATTCAGACCACAGAAATGCAAGGCATTTATAGCGGCTCCATGCAGGGCCAGGTGGTTTATCTGAATGAAGATGCCAAGCATGTAATTGCCGGCCCGATGCTGCGGATTCAGGATCAGCATAATTTGACCCGCGATTTAATGCTAAAACAAAATAGTATCGACTGGAAAAAATTACCGCTTCAGGATGCACTGAAAAGTGTAAGAGGTACGGGTAAACGTCAGATTGCGATCTTTTCTGACCCAAATTGCCCGTATTGCAAAAAACTTGAACTAGAGCTGAAAAAACTCAATGATGTAACTATTTATACTTTTATCCTGCCATTAAAATCGCAATCTGTGGCTCCTTCAAAACAGGTGTACTGCGAGTCCAATCCAGCCCAGGCTTGGGAAGATTTGATTGCTAAAGGAATTCAGCCGGGTTCTAAAAAAGGCTGTACCAATCCGATTGAGCGTAATAACAAACTGGCGCAATCTTTAGGTGTGAATGGAACACCAGCGATTATATTTTCAAATGGTTTTAAGGTGATGGGTGCCTATCCGGCAGAACAGATTGAACAGATCTTTAAAGAATTCGAGCTATAATATCCAATCAAATGATCCGTTATGCAATATAAAAAAAGCACCTGATCAGGTGCTTTTTTTTATATGCCGGCAATTAAGCCTAGCCTAACCGAAATGGCAAATTGCTTTAGACGGTATGGCGTTTGTTGATCATATTATAAATAAACAGAATAATCACCGCACCAATCACCGAAGCGATCAGACCGGCAGCTGAGTCCGCAGAATACAAACCCAGCATACGGCCAGCAAAAGTTGCCAACAAGGAGCCTGCTATACCTAGCAAGGTCGTCATAATAAAACCTGCCTTATCGTTACCGGGATGAATGGCACGAGCAATCAGACCTGCTATAAAACCGATGACAATAGCCATAATAATTGTCCACATATGCATACTCCTTCTTGTCATATCTTTGTTTTACATCGTTCACTCATATTGAAATAAAGTCGGGTGGATAAAAAGTTGAATCCTGAAACGGGCTGTTGTGTTTTTGTTCCCTGTGTTACTGAAATTATTCAAGAAATAAAAAAAAGTGGCACAAGGCCACTTTCTAAACAGTGCTTATCGATTTAACCCAATCTTAAAGACCGATTTCACCAATAAAAGGAATATGACGGTATTTCTGATCATAATCCAGGCCATAACCGACAATAAACTTGTCTTCAACTTCAAAGCCCAAAAATTTCACCTCAAGTTCAATCTCGCGACGTGAAGGTTTGCTTACCAACGTACATAACTGAATAGAATTAGGTTTACGGGTCTGCAGGATTTCCAGTACTTTGCTCAAGGTATTGCCCGAGTCGATAATATCTTCAACGACCAGTACATCTTTACCATGAATTTCACCGTCCAGATCTTTCAGGATTTTAACATCGCGGCTTGATACCGTACCGCCCGCGTAGCTGGATACAGTCATGAAGTCGAGTTCATGCGGCTTGTTAATGGCACGACATAAGTCAGCCATAAAAATCACTGAACCGCGTAATAAACCGATGAGCACAAGTTCTTTGTCACTATTGGCATAGTGTGCATCGATTTGAGCACCAAGCTCTTTGACTTTAGCTTGAATTTCTTCAGCGGAAATCATTACGCTCATTTGAACGGTCATGGGTAGATACCTAAAAAGTAAAAATAGCAAAATAAAAAAGGTGTTGACCTGCAACACCTGAATTGCGGTAATTTTAATACATCCTTAGCTGAGATGCACCTGTTTTACCTGCGGTAAATGTAATCATTTTTTTGGCTGCCGGGAGTCTCGTTTCAGTGCAAAAGCACAGAGAGCAACGATTGCAGTCAAAATGATCCGGCGCTGACGCGGTTTATTGGGCTTTGACATAGACAGCTTGTCCAGCAACATAAGTAGCTGCAATATTACGGTCATCCCCCAGCATGGTCAGTGCAAAAAAGGTATCTTCAATATTCCTCGCCTTGCTCTGCCGCAGTGTTTGTAAGGCAGTCGCATTCAGATCCAGAACCACAAAGTCTGCCTCTTTGCCAATGTTGAAGTTACCCAGCCGGTCATCCAGACTTAAAGCTCTAGCACCACCTAAAGTGGCATGATACAGCGATTCAAAAGCTGATAGTTTTTCTCCCTGCAGCTGTTGAACTTTATACGCTTCATTCAGGGTTTGCAGCTGGTTAAAGGATGTTCCTGCTCCAATATCTGTACCTAAACCGACTTTAACTCCTTTACTCCAGGCTTTCTTCAGGGGAAATAAACCACTGCCAAGGAACAGGTTGGAGGTTGGACAGAAAGCAATCGCAGAGTCGGTCTGCTGCATACAGTCCCACTCCCCCTCTTCCAGATGTACGCAATGTGCGAAGATGGATTTGCTGCTGGTTAAACCATAATGATGGTAAACATCCAGATAACCTTCATGTTCTGGAAAGAGCTCTTTTACCCAGGCAATTTCGTTTTTATTTTCACTGAGATGGGTATGTACATACACGTCCGGATATTCACTTTTGAGCTGGCCGGCTTTTTGCAGTTGTTCAGGTGTTGAGGTCGGAGCAAAGCGCGGTGTGATGGCATACAGGTTTCGTCCTTTACCGTGCCATTTCTCGATCAGGGCTTTAGACTCAGAATAAGCCCTGTCTGCAGTGTCCATCAGGGCATCTGGCGCATGACGATCCATCAGAACTTTACCTGCAATCAGGCGCATATTGCGCGTGGTCGCCGCATTGAACAAAGCATCTACAGATTCAGGATGCACAGTACAAAAGACTAATGCCGTCGTAGTGCCATTTTTAAGCAATTCCTGCACGAAAAATTCGGCAATTTTTTCGCTATAGGATGAATCCTGGAACTGGATTTCAGTGGGAAAAGTATAGGTATTTAACCATTCCAGCAGCTGTTCACCATAAGCCCCGACCATTTCAGTTTGCGGGAAATGGATGTGGGTATCAATCATGCCGGGAATAATGAGCTGTTCAGGATAGTGGGTCACCGTTAGCCCTGCAGCAAGTTGATGCTGTCCTTCCTGCCAGGAGCCAAACCACTGGATTTTTCCATTTTTTATGATGAGTAAACCATCTTCTACATATCGCACTTGGTCGTGTATATCACGTGCTTGGGCAACTGTATTCTGAATGTCGAGGAAGCGACCACGGATCGCTGTCGTTGCAATTACAGAAGACATTTTAAACCTACGCTTTTTGATTTTTTCGATTGATTGTAGCTGAAAAAATTGCCATGTTTGTATGAACATTCATATTTAAATAGTGATCCCGATTCTTCTATGACCCCATCCAATGATCATAATCAATTGCAATAGATCGTGCGTGCGCAGCCGATCTTAATGCGCATCTTGCATCAGTTAGCACAATTGCACTCTAAAGCTTATGTCGCAGCGGGTGTATTACGTCATGTGATCTGGGCACATTTACATGGCTGGGAATATGAAATGAATCATACTGAGGTCGATGTGATTTTCTATGATGAAAATGAGCAGGCTCGTCCTTTAGCGTGGCAACTGGCAGATCAGCTAAAGAACTATTTTCTAGATATTATTTGGGATGTGACTAATCAAGCTTTTGTACATGAGTGGTACCGGAGCGATCAAAATAAAAGGATTGAACCTTTGACTTCAGTTGAACAGCCCCTATCTCTTTGGCCAGAAACAGCCACAGCTTTGGCACTGCGCCTGCAAGATGATAATGCGTTAGAGTTGATCACCCCTTTCGGTTTGATCGATTTATTTGAGTTAAAGTTGCGTTGGAATCCAAATTTAGTCAGCTATGCCGTGTTCGATCAACGCATATTGAGCAACATTTTTTGCAAAAATGGCCCAAATTATCCCTGATAGAACACTAAAAAAAAGCCTGCTGATGCAGGCTTTTTTAATGCTTAATTTTACAGTGTGGTTTCGTTATGCTTCTTGCTATGTCGAATCGACAAGATTGCAGTGATAGTCAAGACAAGCACAATAAAGCTTAAGGAAATCCAGATCGGCATATGGAACACATCCAGCATCAGCATCTTAAAGCCGATAAAGACCAGAATGATCCCGAGACCATAAGGCAGATAATGCATTTTTGAAGCTGCACCTGAGAGCAGGAAGAACATGGCGCGTAGGCCTAAAATCGCCATCAGGTTTGCAGTGAGAACAATAAAGGGGTCGGTGGTAACGGCAAAAATAGCTGGAATAGAATCGACGGCAAAGATCACATCAGAGGCTTCGACCAGAATCAGGACCAGGAACAACGGCGTTGCCCAGAGCAATCCGTTTTGACGTACAAAAAATTTGTCACCCTGAAGTTTCGGGGTGATACGCATGTGTTTACGTAGCCATTTCAGGATGGCCATATCTTCAATATTACTGTCTTCTTCATGCTGACCGCGCAGAAACTTGAAGCCGGTATACACCAGGAACGCACCGAAGATATACAGAATCCAGGAGAACTCCTGTACAAACCAGGCACCAATAAAAATGAAGATGGTTCTGAGTATAATCGCACCCAGTACACCATATAACAGCAATTTACGTTGTAGCGCCGGTGGAATGGCAAAGGCGGCAAAGATCATCAGCCAGACAAAAACATTATCAATTGCCAGGGATTTTTCCAGCAGATAACCGGCAAAGTATTCCATGACCTTGGTATTGGCAATTGCCGCACCTACAGTCTGTTCCAGATACAGCCATAAACCGCCACCAAATAAGGTGGCGACACTGACCCACGCGATACTCCAGTAGGCCGCAGTGCGGACTTTTACTTCCTGGCCATGCTGATGCTTAAAGCCGATAAAATCGATCACCAGCATGACGGCGACAATTGCGAAAAAGACAAGATACAGCCAGAGCGTACCAATTGTTTCCATGTGAATTCTCCACATCGGACGACTGGCCATAAAAAACCTTGACCAGCTGCCAGATGAAAAACATCTATAACAACATGATCAAGGTCTTGCCTACATCTTGGTGTTTCACTTTTTTATATCAAGTGTGACCTAAAGATGCTCAGATACCGACTTTTTGCAAAGTGTAATGACGATATTCTGACACGTTCAAAAACTGAAATTTCATTCTTAAACGTTTGGAGGAGGCTACTCCCCTTGTTCAAACTCAATTCTGTTTGAGCGATTGCTCAATATGCAAGGAGCATGACAGATCTGACTGGAAATCACAATTTATTTTACAAAAAAGCAGCGTTTAATCAGCAGCTTTGGACAGAAAATCTGGACGTTTAACCAGATAGATACTGAGCAGAAATCCAAGCATTGCCAGCCCCGCCCCTACCCAGCCTATGCTGTCTAAACCGATCTTTCTGGTGATGATACCGCCAAGTAAGGCACCTGCACCTATACCAACATTATATAGTCCTGAATAAATGGCCATGGCGACATCGGTAGCATCTGCCGCAAGATTCAGGGTTTTGGATTGTAGGGCCAGGCTGAAACCAATGATGCTCAAACCCCACAGCAGAGATAAGCCAGAGAGGCCTGTGACTGTGCTCGACAAGGGCAATAACAGCAGCATGGAAATAACCAGTCCAAAAGTAAAAGCAGGAATAGTCATTTTCGGAAACTGTGCGGCAAAGCGGCCAAACAGATAAGAACCCAAGAATCCTGCTCCGCCATAAACCAGAAGTAAAGTTGTGGTCTGGGCTGAATCAAAGCGGGCGATATTCAGGGAGAATGGTTCAATATAGCTATAAGCGGTAAACTGCGCCGTAATCACCAGAATGGTGAGGGTAAAGACTAGCATCAGGCTTGGACGTTTGATCAGGCTTTTTAAGCTGCTGAGGGAGCCTGAATTGACACTTGGAAGCAATGGCAAGGCTTTGGCCAGAATCAGACAAATGATAAGCGCTGCACAGGCAATCAGGGCAAAACTGTTACGCCAGCCATATGCTTCACCAATCATCCGGCCAAACGGAATGCCCAGTACCATAGCCATGGCTGTTCCTGTGGCCAGCAAGCCCAGTGCCTGAAATTCTTTACCTTTAGGTGCCACCCGAACCGCGAGTGAGGCAGTAATCGACCAGAATAAGGCATGTGCAATGGCAATCCCGACCCGGCTAACTAGTAGTACACTAAAACTCCAGGCAAAATAAGACAGGACATGACTCAAAATAAATACTGCAAAGACCAGCATCAGCAAAAAACGCCGTTCTACGGTTTTAGTGAGTAGCATGATCGGAAGTGAGAGTAATGCCACGACCCAGGCATAAATAGTGAGCATGATACCGATCTGGGTCGCAGACATGGCAAAGCTATGGCCGATTCCGCTTAGTAAGGCCACAGGAATAAATTCAGTCGTATTAAAAATAAAAGCCGCACAGGCTAAGGCAATTACCCCAATCCATTGCTGGGTGACAGAAGAAGCAGAAGCTGAATCAGACATAAGGGATTGCCTGTAAAAAGATGCAGTATTCTAATCCTGTCTCTTAATCAGGAAGTAGATAAAAATTAAAATTCTAGAAAGAAAAAAATGTAGAAAAAACTGTGATGATTTAAGCGAGATTATCCCTGCAATTAAGACAGCAATAAAACCTGATAGAGGGCAGGAAAATTTAAAATGAATAAGGGAGTGAAATAAAAAATTTCATTACCTATTAAAAACTTAACAATAATTTATATTGTTAATTCAGCAAGATGTTTTAAATTGAAGGAACCAGCAATTTTATACAGGATCAGCTTTCAGTATGGATATTCAACATCAGGATTCAAAACGCGGCGGTGTATTTTTTATGGAAGAGAATGGCCGATGTCTGGCCGAAATTACCTACCAGTGGCATGATGCGTCAACCATTGTGGCCGATCATACCTGGGTAGACAATTCCTTACGCGGTCAGGGGATTGCACGCAAAATGCTGGACGTACTGGTGGATTTTGCCCGCCAGAAACAGTTGAAAATTGTTCCGCAATGTTCCTATGTGGATGTCATGTTTAAACGTGATTCTAGTCTGGCCGATGTCGCAGCAACGGCTATTTGACTATCCAGGGGGATTTTTCAAAAGATCGGCCTAGTTTTTCTTTTAAGACAGGCAGAACTACACCCTGTAACAGGGTATATATACCAAAGCCTGCCATCATACCGGTCATGGCCCAGAAAATTTCTTCAAATTGTTGCAGCATCAACAAAATTGCCATAATCAGCAGATAACTGGCATGGAAATAAATGTGATGACCGACAAATTGCAAAATGGCCCAGCTGATAAAAATCGAACTGATGAGCAGATTGGTTTGAGTACTGAAGGTCAGATTATTTAAAGTGATCATCAGGGCAAAACACCCACATAGTAAGCCAAGGGTTAAGATCAAATCTTTTAACATCAGGCTGTGTCCTTATGTTTATGATAGGTGTATGAAAATATTCGTTTAATAATTTAGAGCTATTGTTAAAAGTTCAAATCTAAAATGCAAACAGAAATGCTTGTAAGCAAAAACGGATATTTGCTTAAAAAATAGTCGACTTGAGGTAAAATAATTGATTAAACTGTAGTTTTAATTCCTCCTCTGAGTAAGACGCATGATGCTACAACTTTGCTATGCCAGTGAACGGATAGAATCTGAACAAGAGTTGTTACAAGAGTTGAGCGATATTTTGGCGACTGCCCGGAATTTTAATCAACAGCATCAGATTCATGGCGTTTTATATTATTCCCATGGCAAGTTTTTCCAATGTCTGGAAGGTCAGGCTGAAATAGTGGAAAGCTTATTTCAGCGCATTTCTCGAGATGCCCGCCATCACAATGTCCTGCGTTTTGAAGATGCGATCGTAGAGCAATCCCATTTCTCGGAATGGTCAATGAAATATGTGCATAAACATAGTGAAATTTCTTCTTTATTTTCACGTTTAGGTTTCAAGCAGTTTGAACCGCATGCTTTACAGCAGTCAGAAATTTCTGAATTTTTAAAAGTGCTGTATCGCCTGGAGGAAAATCAGGCCAGTCTGGCATCACCAAAAGGTTATAAGCAACGCGGGTATGTCCCCTATTTCTGATCTATTGATCTGTAGATAAAAGTAGAAAATAAAAAAGTCCGCATAGCGGACTTTTTTATCTGACAGGCATCAGTTCATGTCAATCATGACTTTTAATGCCTTTTCATCAGCTGCATGTTTAAATACATCATAGGCTTTTTCAAAATCGGCAAATTTAAAATGATGGGTTGCCAGTTTTTCCAGTGGCAGTTTGCCGGAACAGCAGGTTTTGAGCAGCATACCGGTTGTATTGGCATTGACTAGACCTGTAGTAATCGTCAGGTTTTTAATCCAGAGTTTGTTCAGTTCAAAGCTGACAGGTTTGCCGTGCACGCCGACGTTGGCAACATGTCCACCCTCTTTGACGATATGTTGACAAATATTCCAGGTAGGTTCTATCCCTACTGCTTCAATGGCACAGTCCACACCGCGCCCATCAGTAATCTCTAAAATTTTCTGGATGGCATCTTCCTTGGCGGAGTTGACGGTATGAGTCGCCCCTATAGTTTTGGAAAATTCCAGCCGGTTATCATCTGTATCTACCATAATAATATTGGCAGGTGAGTAGAATTGTGCAGTCAACAGGCAACTCATGCCAATTGGCCCTGCGCCGACCACAGCGACATTGTCACCGGGTTTGACATCGCCATATTGCACCCCAATTTCATGGGAAGTAGGCAAAATATCTGAGAGAAACACGGCCACGTCTTGATCCAGGCCTTCAGGTAAATGATAAAGTGAAGTGTCGGCAAAGGGAGTACGCACATATTCGGCATGAGTGCCGTCAATCATATAACCCATGATCCAGCCGCCGTCATTGCGACAATGGGCATACAGCTGTTTCTGGCAGTTTTCACAGGTTCCACAGCGGCTGACACAGGAGATAATGACCCGGTCACCCTTTTTGAAGTTCTTGACTGCCGCACCGACTTCTTCCACTATGCCAATGCCTTCATGGCCCAGAATCCGGCCATTAAAACTACCTTCTTTTCGTACGGCTTCCTGCTCAATTTCCGGGTTTTTACCTTTCCATATCCCGAGATCGGTACCACAAATCGTGACTTTTTCTAGTTTGATGATGGCATCGCCAGGATGCAAAAGGGTGGGAACAGGGCGGTCTTCAAAGCGGATATCATTTTCGCCGTAATAGACCATCGCTTTCATACTTGTCATGACACATCTCCTAAGGGAGTGAGGAGTGAGAATGACCTGGCTTAGCCAGAATGGTGAATGCCTTGATCGCTTTTATTAGAGTGGCAGCAATGGACTGATTCATGATCTGGCTTTCAGGTCTATAAATACCTGTATTCTTCCCGATTATGCCTTGCGTGTTATGGGGCTACAATGAGTCTTATGTATAGATTGCAACAAAAAATCATCAGGGGAGATTTAGGCAGGAATCCGCTGTTTGGATCAATATCCAAGTCATGGTATTTCAAGATCAGCACAGGTATACACTTGTGCTCAATGAATATTTTAACCTGTTAAAAAAGCCCGCTAAGCGGGCTTTTTTACTGAATCTAGATTAATTTATGCTTTTAAAACAGTCATTAGCTTCTGATGCAAACCGCCAAAACCACCATTCGACATAATCACTACGGCATCACCCTCGCCTGCTTCAGCGACCACAGTCTGAATGATGTCATCCAGTGTGCGTGCAACTTTGGCTTTGTTGGGTGCAGCATCAATGACCGGTTGCAGATCCCAGTCCAGCCCTTCAGGTTGATACCAGATCACTTCATCCGCCAGACGAGCAGAATGGGCCAGACCATCTTTATGGCTGCCCATACGCATGGTATTGGAGCGCGGTTCGATAATCGCCCAGAGTTTGCGTTCACCCAGACGTTTACGTGCGCCTTCCAGGGTCGTGTCAATCGCTGTCGGATGATGGGCAAAATCATCATACACCTCGATACCACGGACTGTGCCTAGCAGCTCCATACGGCGTTTTACTCCGCCAAAATTCGATAGCGCTTCACAGGCTGTTGCAATGGATACCCCGACATGTTCAGCGGCTGCGATTGTCGCAAGTGCATTGGCAACTGAATGTTGCCCGGTCATATTCCACAGCACTTCACCTTTGACCACACCATGTTGCAGCACTTTGAAATGGGAACCATCTTCCGATAACTGCTCAGCATACAGCTCAGCTTTTTCATTGGCATCCAGACTGGTACGCACCACCGGTGTCCAGCAGCCTTGTTCCAAGACTTCATCAATATTACTTTCAGTAATTGGTGCGATAATCCGGCCTTCGCTGGGAATGGTACGGACTAAATGATGGAACTGTTTTTGAATTGCTGCCAGATCATCGAAGATATCGGCATGGTCAAATTCCAGGTTATTTAAAATTGCAGTTTTAGGATGGTAATGTACGAACTTGGAACGCTTGTCGAAGAAAGCAGAGTCATATTCATCCGCTTCGACACAGAAGTATTTGCCACCGCCCAGACGTGCGCTTTCCGAAAAGCCAAGGGGTACACCACCAATCAGGAAACCCGGCTCCAGACCGGCTTGATCCAGGACCCAGGCCAGCATGGTGGTGGTCGTGGTTTTGCCATGTGTTCCGGCAACACCTAAAACATGTTTGCCCTGCAGCACATGATCGGCCAGGAACTGCGGACCCGAAATATAAGGCAGACCTTCATTCAGCATGTATTCCACAGCATCAATGCCGCGCTTCATGGCATTACCGACAATCACCAGATCCGGATGAGGCTGCAAATGACTACGATCATAGCCCTGCATTAAAGTAATGCCTGCATTTTCAAGTTGGGTCGACATCGGCGGATATACATTCAGGTCAGAACCTGTTACCTGATGGCCTAGATCGCGTGCAAGTAGCGCTAACGAGCCCATAAAGGTGCCACAAATACCCAAAATATGCAGATGCATCTACTTCACTCCGTTCCTGTCTGACCCTGTCACCTTAGATTGGTGCTACTGGCATGATTTATTCAATTTGCAAGCAACGATAGCAAGGCTTTACACGAAAAGATAGTCAAAACTCAGAGCGGATTGCGGGATTTTTTTAATCCAGTTTCAAGGATAAACTCAAAGAAAAGTTACAAGCAGTGCAATATCTTTTCACCAAATAAACGGTAAAATAAGTTAAACCTTTTTGCAGAGTGCATGCAGATGCTCCAGGCTCTATTTCTTCTGGTGATTGCCAACTGTTTTATGACACTGGCCTGGTACGGACATTTAAAGTTTTTGCCGCATGATGCACCCCTCTGGCAGGCAATTTTATTCAGCTGGATCATTGCCCTGTTTGAATATAGCCTGATGATTCCGGCGACCAAATTACTGGCACAGCAAGGACTGGCTGTCGGTCAAATGAAAATTACCCAGGAAGTGGTGACCTTACTGGTGTTTGTACCTTTCATGATTTTCATGTTTAAACAGCCGCTTAGACTGGATTATCTCTGGGCCGCTTTGTGTCTGTGCGGATGTATCTATTTTGTATTCCGCAGTTCCTAAATGGCAGTAACTACGACTACTCCCCTATTTTTATTCCAGTTTTTAAGAATTCAATAAAAAAATAAGAAAAATCGAGTCTTGCTTTGACCGTTAAATTTTATGAAGCTGAATTTTCAGTCTATAATGAGTACTCCTATTCAAGCTTGGCTCTCTCGTCGAGATTTATCTTTTCTTACTTTAATCTCTGGAAAATTTGCAATGAATGCGGCTGCTGCACAAGATACTCCTCTCGTAGGTATTATCATGGGTTCTCAATCAGATTGGGCAACTCTCGAACACACTGCCAATATGCTTAAACAGCTTGGTGTCCCATTTGAAGCCGAAGTCGTTTCTGCACATCGTACCCCAGACCGCCTGTTTGAATATGCCGAGCAAGCGCGTGATCGTGGTATTCAGGTGATTATTGCCGGTGCAGGCGGTGCAGCGCATTTACCGGGGATGTGTGCAGCGAAAACTGATTTGCCAGTACTGGGTGTGCCGGTGAAATCTTCGATTTTAAACGGTGTTGATTCATTGTTGTCTATTGTGCAAATGCCAGCCGGTATTGCAGTCGGTACCTTGGCGATTGGTCCTGCCGGTGCCACGAATGCTGCCATTATGGCGGCGCAAATTCTGGGTTTGACTCGTCCAGAGATCGCAAAAAATGTTGCAGATTTCCGTATGGCGCAAACAGATAAAGTGGCAAGCAACAATATTCCAGGCCAGGTTTAAGTCGAGATACAGATTATGGATAAAACCATCGGTATTTTTGGTGGCGGTCAGCTGGGTCGTATGATGGCGCAAGCGGCACTTCCATTAAATATTCAATGTACATTTTTTGAAGCCAGCACAGACTGCCCTTCTGCTGCTTTGGGTCCGGTGATTTCGAGCCAGGCTGAAAATGGTCTGCAAGACTTTATTAACAGTGCAGATGTATTTAGCTTGGAGTTTGAAAACACGCCCCTTGCAGATGTTGACGTACTGACGCAAAGCAAGCAACTGCATCCGCCACGTCAGGCTTTGGCGATTGCACAGCATCGTCTGTCTGAAAAAGCCTTGTTTGATGAACTGGCTATTCCGGTTGCACCGTATAAAGCGGTCACTTCACTGGAAAGTTTAAAAACAGCTGTAGCGGAACTGGGCTTGCCGATCGTACTGAAAACCTCGCGTGGCGGTTATGATGGCAAAGGCCAATTCGTTTTACGTTCGGCAGACCAGATGGATCAGGCCTGGGCAGAATTGGGTCCTGCGGGTGAACTGATTGCTGAAAGTTTTGTAACTTTCTCACGTGAAGTCTCAATCATTGCAGTACGTGGCCAGAATGGCGATGTCAAAACCTGGCCTTTGGCAGAAAACCATCATCATAACGGGATCCTGTCGCATTCGATTGTGCCTGCACCACACAGTGCAGATTTGCAGCCTGTGGCGCAGGACTACATCACTCGCCTGCTGAATCATCTGAACTATGTTGGTGTGCTGACCCTTGAGCTGTTTGTGACAGACAAAGGCTTATATGCCAACGAGATGGCGCCACGCGTGCATAACTCGGGGCACTGGTCGATTGAAGGCGCCGTATGTTCACAGTTTGAGAATCATGTACGTGCAGTGGCAGGTTTACCTTTAGGTTCAACTGAAGTGATCCGTCCAACTGTCTTGGTGAACATCATTGGGCAGTATCCAAAGTCTGAAGATGTACTGGCATTAGAAGGTGCGCATTTGCATCTTTACAACAAGTCAGAGCGCGAAGGCCGCAAGATTGGTCATATTACCCTGATGCCAAATGACAGTACGCAATTGTCTATACTTTGCCGTCAACTGGCGAAAATTTTACCGAATCCATTGGCATTGAGCGAAGATATGACCATCTAAGTTGTAACCTGCTGATAAAAAAAGCGATCACTACTGTGATCGCTTTTTTATTTGCCTGCTTTCAGGCATGATTGCGCCTCTTCAAAAATACCTGCCATTGGTCGGATCATTTTGTGGATGAATTGATTATAAACCGGTCAATTGATTATAAATATCATCATCTCATTCAAGCCGATTTTGCGCGGGATTGTGTACTATTCAATTATGGATAAGCCTGAATCAATATTTGAATTTAAAACTAGGATATGGGTTTGAATTTAAATTCATAAAAATAAATTCAAATTTAAAACAACTTTGAATTCAAATCTGTACTTTTAAATTTAAAAGTATGAATTCAAATTTAAAATCCAATAAATAAATTCAAAGTTTCTGAATTTAAAACTGGCTCGTCATTTTAATGAATTTAAAACCAGCATCGTGTCAGCCAGAAGCTCTGACGGTTTAAAGCACTCTATTATCAACTTAAGTTATCCACAATTAATTTTTAAATTCATAAAATTGGACTCAAGTTATAACTTTAAATTCAAAACCGCGCACATTTTGAATTTAAAAAACAACCTGTGGATAAATATTTAAATTTAAAACTACAAAATGAATTCAAAAGTGTAGAAATTATGAATTTAAATTTACGTATTGGCGCTTTAATTTTCATCATGAGCTGCTAAGGTAAAAACATAATTCGAAATCTAAATATTCAGGGGTCTTATGCAACGGCTTGCACTTTTTGTTGGTTCTGTGGTTTTGGCTGTCACTCAGGCACAGGCAGAACTTATTATTAATGGCCAGCGTGTCACACCGACTAATTTGCCTGCTAGTTCAAGTAGTCCAAATTATGCATCCCAAAATAATTTTCAGAACTGTCTTGCCAATTTACGCAGTCAGGCAGTTGCCCAAGGAGTAAGTGGGTCAACTTATGATCGCTATACCCAAAATTTAACACCCGATTATTCTGTGATCGAGCGCCTGAACTATCAGCCTGAGTTTTCAACACCGATCTGGGATTATTTGTCAGGTTTGGTTGATGAAGAGCGTGTCCAACTGGGCCGGCAAAAACTGCAGCAGCATCGTGAAGTGTTAAACCGTATTAGTGCCGTTTATGGGGTGCCTGCAGAAACCATCGTGGCGGTATGGGGAGTAGAAAGTAATTTCGGTGATATTTCGGGTCGTTACCCTTTATTGCAGGCTTTGGGTACCTTGAGCTGTGAAGGTCGTCGTCAAAGTTATTTCCGTGGTGAGTTCTTTACCACCATGAAACTGCTGCAGCGTGGTGATGTGCGTGAAGAGCAGCTGCGTGGCTCATGGGCAGGCGCATTTGGTCATACCCAGTTTATGCCATCGACTTATGATGAACTTGCAGTTGATTTTGATGGTGATGGCCGACGTGATCTGGTTTCAAGCATTCCTGATGCGCTGGCGTCGACGGCAAATTTTTTAAGCAAGCGAGGCTGGCAGAGCGGCCAGCCTTGGGGTTTTGAAGTCAAGATTCCGCAAGGCATGTCGGTTTCTGGTGAAGGCCGTCGTAATAAAAAATCCTTGAGTAACTGGCTTAATCAGGGGGTGGTGCGTGCCGACGGTTCGCCTTTAATTCAAGGAAATTTATCACAATCCTCTCAAGCCGGATTACTTGCGCCTGCGGGGCCGAATGGCCCGGTGTTCCTGGTCTTTAAAAACTTTGATGCCATTTATAGCTATAACGCGGCAGAAAGTTATGCCTTGGCGATTGCACATTTATCCGATCGCCTGCAAGGTAAAGGCTCGTTTATGGCCACATGGCCTACTGATGATCCGGGAACTTCGCGTGCAGAACGTCGTGAGATCCAGCAATTTTTATTGAATCGTGGCTATGACATTGGTGCGGTGGATGGCCTGATTGGAGATAAAACCCGTCAGGCGATTCGTCAGGAACAGCAGCGTTTGGGCTTGAGTCCGACAGGGCGTGCCGGTCAGCAGATTTTGCGTGCTTTTAGAAATGAAAATGCCAAACGTATGATGCAATAAAGAATATTGAAAACTGAAAAAGGTCTGCATTTTTGCAAACCTTTTTTGACGACTGTTTTTGAGTAGCTATTTTGAGTAGCTGTGTAGCATAGCCATGCAAGATAATAGTAATTCGCTGAATTTAAACAGCAGTAATGGTGCCGAGAACGCGATAGCCAGCGGCACCAGTGACTGCAGGCAGGTTGCCATTTAGCTGATTCATAAAACGCATGGCCAGCCAGGCAAAGGCAGTAGCTTCTACCCAGGTCGGACTGAGGCCTAGATCGGCGGTAGTCTGTACGCTCCATTCATGTTTGCGCAGGCGCCAGCGCAACTGCTCCAGTAAATGTGAGTTGTAGGCACCACCACCGCAAACAAAAACCTGTCCGGTATCCATGCCGGAGCGGTAAATGGCTTTTTTAATGGCACGAGTGGTGAGCTTTAATAAAGTCGCCTGTACATTTTCTGGAGTGTCTTCCAGTTCATCGTATTGCAGGTCATTGCGCCAGTCAGCAATCTGTTCATCCAGCCATTCCAAGTTGAAATCTTCACGACCGGTACTTTTCGGAGGTTCTTTGGAGAAGAATTCGTGTGACTGCAAGCGATCAAGCAAACTGCGAATCGGGGTGCCATAGGCTGCCCAGTTGCCATTTTCATCAAAAGGCTGACCGGTATAACGGGAACACCAGGCATCCATCAAGATATTGGCCGGTCCGGTATCAAAACCATACACCTCTTCAGGCTTGCCGGCAGGCAGCAGGCTGACATTGGCAATACCGCCCAGATTTAAAATGACCCGGTGAATGCTGTCATGCTGGAAAATATCCTGATGAAATGCCGGAACTAAAGGCGCTCCCTGACCACCTGCCGCCAGATCACGACGACGGAAATCTGAAATTACCGGAATCTGGGTAATTTCAGTAATGATATTCGGGTCACCAATTTGCAGGGTAAAACCATGTTCAGGACGATGCCGGATAGTCTGGCCATGCGAGCCAATCGCCTTAATTCTGGATTTATCCAGGTTATTTTTTTCAATCAGCGCATTAATACCATGACCAATCATTTGTGCCAGTGCAACATCGGCCTTACCCATGCGGTCAATTTCATTGTCATCTGGCAAGGTTAGTGCCATCAGCTCATCCCGAAGGTCGGGATCAAATGCCAAAGTGAGTGTGGCATGAAGCTGGAGTGGATCAAAAGAAGCAGCAACAATATCGACACCATCCATGCTCGTGCCGGTCATTACCCCAATATAGATCGCTGTCATGGTTATTCTTAAGCCTGCAATATGCTGAAAAAGTGTTAGTATATCGCACAAATTGAGTAACTGATGTATTGGATTTTGTGATGTCAAATTTCCTGCCGGCTGAAGAACAACTTGCCCTCATTCAACGAGGCACCCACGAAATTATTTCTGAAGAAGACCTTCTCAAGAAATTAAAACAGAATCGCCCATTAAAAATTAAAGCGGGTTTTGACCCGACTGCGCCTGACTTACACCTGGGTCATACGGTTCTCATTAATAAGTTAAAAGTATTCCAAGACTTGGGTCATGAGGTGTACTTCCTGATCGGTGACTATACTGCGATGATCGGTGATCCAACCGGTAAAAGCGCGACACGTCCACCATTATCACGTGAACAAGTTTTAGAAAATGCTAAAACTTATCAAGAACAGGTATTTAAGATTCTTGATCCAAACAAAACCAAAGTGGTGTTCAACTCGGAATGGTTTGCTCAAAAAACTGCTGCTGATCTGATTCAACTGGCATCTCAGCAAACGGTTGCACGTATGCTTGAGCGTGATGACTTTACCAAGCGCTATAACAATCATCAGCCAATCGCGATTCATGAATTCTTGTATCCATTGGTTCAGGGTTATGACTCGATCGCACTGGAAGCAGACGTAGAGCTGGGTGGTACAGACCAGACTTTTAACCTGTTGATGGGTCGTACGCTTCAAGGTCGTTATGATCAGGAACCACAAGTCTGTATTACTGTGCCAATTCTTGAAGGTCTGGATGGCGTCAACAAGATGTCCAAGTCTTTAGGTAACTATATTGGTGTATTTGATGCACCAGGTGCGATGTACCAAAAAGTGCTTTCAATGCCGGATTCTCTGATCGAGCGTTATTTTGACCTGTTAAGTTTCAAGTCAATTGAAGAAATTCAGCAACTATTAAAAGAAGTGGCAGAAGGTCGTAATCCGCAAGAAGTCAAAAAGATTCTCGCGTTAGAGCTGGTCGAGCGTTTCCATGGTGCTGAAGCGGCTGCCAATGCACATAAAGGTGCAGGTAATATCATTACTGAAGGTGAATTGCCTGAAGGTACGCCTGAAGTGACCATTTCACGTGCTGAATTCGGTGGCGAAATCTTTATTACTTCAATTTTACGTGAAGCAGGTTTAACTAAAAATGCAGCACAAGCCAAAGATGCTTTAGGTCGTGGTGCGGTAAAAGTAGACTGGAAACCAGTTGATGCCTCTTTTTCTGTGAAAGAGAACGTGACTTTGATTATTCAAGCGAGTAAAAAATCCATCGCTAAAGTGACTTTTGTTGACTAAATTTAGAGCTAAGTTGTTGAAATAAAAGCAGGCTTCGGCCTGCTTTTTTATTGATGTCCTATATTCATAAATCGAATAAGTAACTTCAAAAAAAACCCTATGAAAACAATAGGTAATTTTTTCCAAATTGCTTGCTTTTCGGGAATATTATGTATAGGATTTATTCATCTAGAGAATTTGTTTAGACATCTAGAGGGTAGTAATAATAAGGTAAATCCACAATTTATAAGGTCTCCTTCCAAAGAGACTCTTTTTAAGCTTTAAAGTGAATAACTATAATAATGACATCGTGGATCGGGTAAAGATTCAATTCTAAGGGAGAGATTTTGGGAGAGATCTCTTCCTTTTTTATTGCTGTGGTCTAAGCGCGATTTTCGGTATTCAACAAATGAAATAAAGTCAAAATTAGCTTTATCCTTTTTTAAACCTCATTTCATTTATAAAAAAGAAAGGTAAATAAGGTGTATCACTACCAGACTGAACAGATGTTTGATGAAGATGTTGATTTCATTTTACGTTTTTTATTTGAATATGACGTTTCTGAACAAAAGCGAAAGTCTTTTCACTATGCTTGTGCTTTATTCCAGCAATTAGATCTTGCCTCACATTATCTGCTTTTTTCCTTAGTCAAAGAACGATTACCGCATCGGGCTAAATTATTATTCGCTGCTGAAGACTATAACGGTAAAAAAGAGGTTATTCAGGAAGTGATGCAGCATTGGATAAAAGATCGTAGTTCATCAAAGACGAATTAATCTACTTTAATCCCTTTTTATCTTTAAATATCTTTAATGAAATTTTAGAACTGATCTGGAACAAGGAAGGATCAGGCCTATATTTGTGCTTTTAAAAATTTACTAGTAAAAAAAGATCATAGAAAAAGTAGTAAATTTTGCTTTCTACCTTTATTTGTCTAATAAGCCAGTTAGAAAACAGAAAAAGATATAAATAGATATAAGGAAATTTTAGAAAGTTCTGGATATAGGGTGTGGAAAACTTAACGTCCGATTGAAGTTTAGGCATTTTTTTGAAATTTATACATTTTTGATAGCTATGAGGTCTTAATGAGATTGGCGGTATTAAAGAAAATTGCACTGAGTACAGCTTTTAATGCAGAAAAATGCTCAAAATTTAGATAAAAAAACGATTTTTTAATGAATTTTGTAGAAAAAAGATACATGCGTGAAAAATATAGTGAATTGGGGGTTGCAATGATTCTGAAATCCTCTAGAATGCACC